>CAYXVP010000296.1:0-2864 GCA_964468305.1 uncultured Anaerolinea sp.
CGCCGGCGCGCCCGCCGCCGAGGGCTCCGCCCAGCCACCGACCGCGACGGTCCGCCACAGGCGGCTGCGAACGCCGGGCAGGTATGGACTCGAGCGCTGCCGGCCGCGGACGCCGTACAGGCCCTGGCCCGAGACGGCCTCGAACAGGGCCTTGCCCTCGGCGTTGATGGCCGGGACCGCGACGACCTCGTCGCCGGGCCGCAACACCTGCCGGAGCAGCTGGCGCCGCCGGTCGAGTGACAGGTTCAGCAGGCTCCGGCCGTCGAGATGGAGCAGGTCGAAGGCGAGATAGGACAGCGGCCTGCCGCTCCCACCGAGCAGCCGCCGATTCAGCTCCTTCCGATCGAGCACCCCGGCGTCGTCGACGACGACGACCTCGCCGTCGAGGACCGCCGAACGCGCCTCCACGCGCATCGCGAGCCCGGCGAGATCCAGCGGCGCCGGGCCCTGCGTGCCGTCTTCGGCGATAAGGGCGACGTCGCCGGCGCCGGCGGTCTCGGCCGGCCCGATCAGCGCGAGGGCCCGCGCGCCGCCCCACATCGGTTCGAAGAGGTGCGCGGCCGAGTCGAACGGCTCGGGTAGCGGCCGGGCGAGCATCGGTCGAAGGCCCGCCGGCGGGTTCGGCAGCGGCGGCTCCAGCCGCATCGAGAGCTGGTCGACCATCGATGTATCCTGCCACTCCCATGGCCGTTCGGCAGCCCGACACGATCTCGCGCGAGCGCGCCAGCGAGCTCGTCCAGGCGTGGGCGGGTGGCCGGCCGGGTCCGCTCGGGAGCGTCCTCGGGCGGGGGACCGCGGTCGACCAGGTCGGGGTCGAGCTCCGCGTCGAGAGCCTGAAGCGCCGCTCGATCAAGAAGGCCTCGAAGCTGTGGGCCCTCGACCTGGCGATCCGGATGATGGACCTGACGACGCTCGAGGGGCGCGACACGCCGGGCAAGATCCGGGCCATTTGCGCCAAGGCGATTCACCCGCAGCCGGGCGACCCGTCGATCCCATCGGTCGCCGCCGTGTGCCTGTACCCGTCGCTCATCCCCGAGGCCAAGGATGCCCTGCGCGGATCCACGGTCAAGATCGCCAGCGTCGCGACGGCGTTCCCGTCGGGCCAGACGTTCCGCGACGTGAAGGTCGCGGCGGTCAAGGCGGCCGGCGCCGCCGGGGCGGACGAAAACCAACTTGTGATCCACCGAACCCGCTTCCCCCCGGGGCGTTACCCCCCCCCACCTTGCGATTACGCGACGGTCTTCGACGAGGTGGTCGAGATCAAGGACGCCTGCGGCGACGCGCACCTCAAGGCCATCCTCGAGACCGGCGAGCTTGGCACCTTCGACCAGGTCCGCCGCGCCGCGATCCTGGCCATGGCCGCAGGGGCCGACTTCGTCAAGACCTCGACCGGCAAGGTCCAGCCTGCCGCCACGCTGCCGGTCACCCTGGTCATGCTCGAGGCCATCCGCGACTTCGAGAAGGCGACCGGGCGCGCGGTCGGCATGAAGCCGGCCGGCGGCATCCGCACCGCGAAGGAAGCGGTGCAGTACCTGGTCGTCCTGTACGAGACGCTCGGGCCACGCTGGATGACCCCGGACCGGTTCCGCTTCGGCGCGTCGTCGCTGCTGAATGACGTGCTCATGCAGATCGAGAAGGAGCGCACGGGCCGCTATCAGGACCCGGATCACTTCACGATCGACTGATCGCCGTGCGAGGAACCTCGCTCGAGATCGCTCCGTCCGCCGCATGATGCACGGCGTTCCGAGCAACCACCGCCCTGCCGCGATCTGGCTGCCTGCGCTCCTCGCGCTGGTCCTCGCCAGCTGCACCGGCCTCTGGTACGCCTCGCCATCGCCAGAATCGGGGCCGTCAAGTGGCTGCGGTTCCATGCCGATCGCGCTGGCCGGCCCGGGCGCGGGTCCGTTGACGGCCTGCACCAACGCGCCGGCGCAGACGGCCGGCCAGCTGCGCCTGCGACTCATCGACCAGCTCGGGCCGCGCTGGTACTGCGACCCCGACGAGTACCCGGTCGCGCACGGCACGGAGCAGGAGAACGCCATCGCCCGATATCCGGAGATGGTCGCCGAGGGGGACACCTTCAGCGCAATCGCAAACCAGCTCGGCATCGATCTCACGGGCGCCCCGACGGACGCCCAGAAGCGGGCGATCTACCACGTCTGGAAGGTCGCGGTCTCCATCCCGCTCGATCCCCTCGGCGGCGGGCGGTACCGGTTCGACTACACGGCGCAGCCGCTCGGCGGCAGCACAGAGGGCACGCGCACAGTCGGCACGATCTCCATCGGCGGCGGGATCAGCATCGAGCAGCAAAGCCAGGCCGGCCAGCCACCCTGTCCGATCTGCCTCGCCATCGGCACGCGCATCGATACGCCGGACGGCCCGAGGGCAGTCGAGACCCTCCGGCTCGGCGACCCGGTCTGGACGCTCGATACGACCGGCCGGCGCGTCGCCGGCGTCGTCATCGCCCTCGGCTCGACGCCGGCGCCCACGGGCCACCAGGTGGTTCGGCTCCGCCTCGGGGACGGCCGAACCGTGACGGCCTCGCCGAGGCACCCGCTTCCCGACGGTCGCCGGCTGGGCGATCTGCGGGTCGGCGACGTCGTCGACGGCAGCCTGGTCGTGTCGGCCGACCTGATCCCGTATGCCGGCCACGACACCTACGATCTCGTCGCCTCAGGGCCGACCGGGATCTACCTCGCCGGCGGCATCCCTCTCGGATCCACGCTTCGGTAGGCGGACCCGGCCGTCACCCCGGGTCGAGCTGGCGTTCGCGCACGCAGTCGAGGCGGCGGACTCCGGGCACGGTCTGCGACAGGTAGTCCAGGACGACCTTGAAGCTGTTGGACCGTTTCCCGTACACGAAC
>CAYXVP010000297.1:0-2850 GCA_964468305.1 uncultured Anaerolinea sp.
GCGCACCTGCGAGCGGCGGGAGCCGACGTGGTGGACGTCGGCGGTAGCGAGCGCCGGGTTGCCCTGGAGCCGGAACGTCCGGTCGCCCACGGACAGCAGCTCGACCAGCTCGTCGTGGACGATCTTGACGATCTGCTGGCCGGCGCTCAGGCTGCCCAGGATCTCGGTCCCGACCGCCTTCTCCCGGATGCGGCCGACGACGTCCTTGACGACCTTGAAGTTGACGTCGGCCTCGAGCAGGGCCAGCCGGATCTCGCGGGCGGCCGCATCGACGTCGGCCTCGCTGACCCGGCCTCGACCGGTCAGGTTGGCGAGCGTCCTGCGCAGGCGATCGCTGAGGTTGTCGAACACGCGAGCGAGCGGACTCCGATCCATGGACCCGATGAAGGCTGGCGCGGCGACGTGCCGAGCTCGAGGCGCGCGGGTTCTGGCGCGTCGTCGCGCGGCAGTGTACCGGCATTCGGGGCTGTGACGGTGTCGTCAGCCCTCGATCGTGAACGCGATCGCCCGCTTCGCGGAGCCGCTGCGCACCACGAGCGCGAATCTGCCCGTCAGCCCGCTCGGGACCTCGAAGCGCGAGAACAACCCAGTCTTCGTGCTGCCGGCGCCGATGAGCTCGATCGACTGGCTGTGGCCGTCGCGCCGGGCTTCGACGAGCTTCCCGTCCGGCAGCCGCAGCGCCACGTTGTCACCCGTAAACGCGAACCCGCCGGTGAAGTTGCCCAGGTACGTCGCGTCGTAGGTGAGGGTCAGCGCCTCGAGGTCGCCGGCCATCTCCGCCGACCAGTCCGGCAGGTCCCACCGCAGCTCGCCACTTCGAAGCGCGATCCGCAGGTCGGCGGCGTCGCCCCTGCCGGACACGGCGACCGCGACCGGCTCGAACGTCGCCCGCGCCCCGCCGGCCGCGGTCAACGGGATCAGCGCGACGTGGCTCGGCGCTTCGCCGATCCGGATCACACCCTTCTCAACCGAGGGCACGCCCTGGAGCTCGTAGGTCATCACGGCACCGACGATGCCGTGGGCGGGGACCGTCGGGACCTTCGACTCGCGGGTCGGCGCGACGGGTGGCGTGCCCCTGGCGCCGCCGTCCACCTGGAGCAGGATGCGGGCGCTCAGGTCGCTGTCGGCATCGCCCGGGTTCTCGAGCCGGAGCCGGACCTCCACCGGTCCGCCGCGTTGATCCAGCGTCGCCACGGCGCTGTCGACGTAAATGACGAGGCCCTCGTACCAGACGGTAGCGTCGAGCTGGTAGGTGATCGTCACCGGCGTCGGCTCGGGCGTCGGCGCGAGGGTCGACGAGGCCGACGGGACGGGCACGTCGAGGCAGCCGCCGAGCATTGCCGCGGTGAGCAGCAGCGCCGCTGCGCCCGCATGGCGACGGGCGACGATCACGCTCCGTCCTCGAAGAGGGCGGCGACGAACGCGCCCGGGTCGAAGTCGATGAGGTCGCCCGGCCGCTCGCCCACGCCGACGTAGCGGACGGGCACGCCGAGCCGCTGCTCGATCGCGAACACGATTCCACCGCGGGCCGTGGAGTCGAGCTTGGTCAACACAATTCCCGTGAGCCCGACCGCATCGTGAAATGCAACGGCCTGGGCGAGCCCGTTCTGGCCGGTCGTCGCGTCGAGGACGAGCAGCGTCTCCGGCGTCGCGGCCGGCAGGCGGCGGTCGATGACCCGCCGGATCTTCGCCAGCTCGTCCATCAGGTTCGATTTCGTGTGCAGCCGGCCGGCGGTATCGATGATGACGAGGTCGGCGCGACGCGCGACGGCCGCATCGAGGGCGTCGAAGACGACGGCCGCGGGATCGGCCCCGGCCGCGTGGGTGACGATCTCGGCGTCGGTCCGCTCGGCCCAGACGCGCAGCTGATCGCTGGCGGCAGCGCGGAAGGTGTCGGCCGCGGCAAGGATGACCCGCTTCGCAGCGCCGCGCTCCCGGGCCGCGAGCTTGCCGATGGTCGTTGTCTTGCCGGTGCCGTTCACGCCGACGATGAGCGCCACCGCGGGCGGCGCCTGCGCGCCGTCGAGGCGCCACGCCGGGTCACGCGGGCGCAGGACTGCCACGAGCTCGTTTCGGACCGCGTCCTGCGCACTCTCACCGAGGTGGCGAGACCGTGCCAGCTCCACGACGTCCATCGCCAGCGCGCCGCCGACGTCGCCGGCGATGAGTGACTCCTCGACCTCGGCCCACGTCTCCGCCGAGATCGCGTCGCCGGTGAGCAGGCCCCGCAGTCGGGACATGAACCCGCGGCGGCTGCGCCGGAGGCCGTCCTTGAGCTCGCGCTGGGGCGCCCGCTCCTCGACCACCTAACCGCCGGCGGCGGCGCCGACCGGTTCCGCGCCCCGCTCCGCGAGGGCCGTCGCCTCGTCGAGGCGGAGGCTGATGACGCGGCTCACCGAATCGTCTCCTACGGTGACGCCGTAGAGTGCGTCGGCTGTCTCGATCGTGCCCCGGTTGTGGGTGATGACGATGCACTGGGTCCTCCGCGCCAGCTCGCGCAGGGCATCGGTGAAGCGGCCGATGTTCGCCTCGTCGAGCGCCGCGTCGACCTCGTCGAGCACGCAGAACGGCACCGGGCGCACCTCGAGCATCGCGAACAGCAGGGCGACGGCGGTCAGGGCCCGTTCGCCACCCGAGAGCATCGCCAGCGCCTGCGGCTTCTTGCCCGGCGGCCGGGCGGTGATCTCGATGCCAGTGGTGGCGAGGTCCTCCGGATCCGTCAGCGCGAGCCGTGCGTAGCCGCCGCCGAACAGCTGCTGGAACCGTGCGTCGAAGGCCCGCTCCAGCGCGGTGAACGTGCGCCGGAACTGGTCGCCGATCATCGCATGGAGCTCGCGGATCAGCTCGCGC
>CAYXVP010000298.1:0-2847 GCA_964468305.1 uncultured Anaerolinea sp.
GGCGGGTCTCGCCAGGCACGGGCTGGTCATCGCGGCCGAGCGCCTCACCCGTTGCCTGGGCTCCACCGACCGCGCCACCTGCATCCTGTTCGGCGACGGCGCCGGGGCGGCCGTCGCGCGGCTGTCGACCGGGCCCGGCGGGAGCCGCGGTGTGGAGACCACCACCGAGCCGCAGGGCGCGTACATGATCTGGCTGCCCGCCGGCGGCGCGAAGAGCCCGCCCTCGGCCGAGACGATTGCCCGAGGCGAGCACTTCATCCGGATGGAGGGCAAGGAGACCTATCGCTTCGCGACGAGGACCCTCGCCTCGACGGCGCTGGAGTCCGTGCGCAAGTCCGGCCTCGAGCCCGACGACATCCGGCTGTTCATCCCGCATCAGGCCAACATCCGGATCATCGAGGCGGTGGCGAAGGGCCTCGACCTGCCGATGGAGCGGATGTACACGAACGTCGACAAGTACGGCAACACATCCGCGGCGTCGGTGCCGATCGCGATGGCGGAGGCGGTCAACGAGGGCCGCATCGACGTCGGCGACCGGATCACGATCGTCGCCTTCGGCGCCGGGTTCACCTCGGGCGCCGTGACGATCGAGTGGACGGCCGATCCGGCACGGGGGCGCGACGCCGACGCGAAGATCCGACCCGAAGACGTCCACGTTCGACTGCCGGTCGATTGGGACTCCGTGGACCCGATCCCGCCCGCGCTCGCCGAGCTCATGGCCCGCCCGAGTGAGGTCAACCCGCCGCTCGACGACGTGGTCCCAGGAGAGCCGGAGCCCGCCTCGCGCCCGGTCGCGCGCTAGCGGCCTGGCGCCGTGTCCGGCTCCGTCAGTCACGCATCCGGCGCCGAACGTGGAATGACGTTTCGCGAGGGTCCAGGCAGTCGCCTGGCTCACCCAATACACATCATCCGGGTATCTGACACAGCACGATGAGCATCGCTGAGCCGGGGAGGGCGCCATGATCGATCTGTCTGGAAAGGCGGCTGTCGTGACAGGCGGCTCGCGGGGCATCGGCAGGGCGATCGCACTGCGCCTCGCGCGGCAGGGCGCAGACGTCGCTTTCAGCTATCGCGGCAACGAGGCCGCCGCGAAGGAGACAGCGGCAGCGATCGAGGCGCTCGGGCGAAGGGCGCTCCCGGTCCAGGGCGACGTCAGCGATCCTGAAACCGCCGATGCGCTGATCAAGGCGGCGCTCGAGGCGTTCGGCAAGGTCGACATCCTCGTCAACAACGCCGGGATCACGCGCGACGACCTGATCATGCGCATGTCGCTGGACGACTGGCGCTCTGTGCTCGAGACCAACCTGTTCGGCGCCTTCTACGCGATCAAGGCCGTCACCCGGCCGATGCTCAAGGCCAAGGGCGGCCGCATCGTGAACATCACCTCGGTCTCCGGGCAGGCCGGGCAGACGGGCCAGGCCAACTACTCGTCGGCGAAAGCCGGACTCATCGGGCTGACGAAGGCCACCGCGCGCGAGCTCGCCTCGCGCAACATCACCTGCAACGCCGTCGCGCCCGGCTTCGTGCTCACCGAGCTGACCAAGGATCTGCCCGAGGCCCTCCAGGCGCAGCTCACCGAACGGACGCCCCTCGGCCGATTCGGGACGGTGGAGGAAATCGCCGACGCCGTTGCGTTCCTCGTCAGTGACGAGGCCGCGTTCATCACCGGCCAGGTCCTCGCCGTCGACGGCGGCCTGGTCATGATGTAGGCGTTCTCCTGGTGACTGCGCAGGATCGATACAAGGCCATGCTGCGGGATGAGATCGCACCCGAGCTGCGGAAGCGTGGCTTCCAGGGCAGCGGGACGGCATACGTGCTGCCCGACGACGATGACTGGCTCCAGGTAGGTTTCCAGTCATCGAAGTGGAATTCGTCCGATCAGGCTGCGTTCACGGTTCACGTCTCCGTCGTGGGAAAGGACACGTGGAGCCGATTTGCCTCGGGGTGGGGGATGAAGGGCAGGCCCAACCCGAACGCCGCCTATCCGGTCGGGTCCGCGTGGCGGCTCCCGCCACTGGTCTTCGGCGCCGATCGCTGGTGGCAGGTCCTCGACACGCCTGGCCAGTCGGCCGGCGTCGCCGCGGAGGTGCTCGACGCCATCGATCGAGTGGGACTGCCTTGCCTTCGGACGAGGGGCGCCTCCGTCGCACCCTGATTCCGGCGCGTCCATGCGCCACCCCACCCGATCCACGATCGGGATCGGGCTGGCAGTGACGCCCGGAACCGGCGATCCTTCCCAAGCGAAGTGACCGCGGCACCACCGCCTCGCCCGAGCCGCCCGACCGGCGATCCGTCGATCCGGCGGACCTGGTGGCTGCTCGCCGGCGCGTTCCTCGTGCTTGCCCTGATCAGCGGACTGCGGCTCGTGGTCTTCCGAGACCCGATCGACTTCCTGACTGCGGCCCTCGTGATCGTGGCGGCAATCGCGGCGGTTGCCCACCGGAATGCGGTCGGCGGGCTCGAGGCGCGCGGTCGCGGTGAGGCCGAGAGCTTCGCCCGCATCCTGCGCGGCCTGTCGCGCTCAGTATCGGCCGACGCGATCGTGTCGGCGATGGTCGAGGACCTCCTCGACGCCA
The DNA here is from genome assembly GCA_964468305.1 of uncultured Anaerolinea sp. Lineage (GTDB taxonomy): Bacteria > Chloroflexota > Limnocylindria > Limnocylindrales > CSP1-4 > UBA5189. Next base: position 2,577 of record CAYXVP010000298.1, read on the forward strand.
CGCACGCAGACCACGTCGTCCTCGTCCGACGGCGACCGGGCGGTGCTGCCCTGGAGGCGACGCTCGTCACCCGCCGCAGCGGCGTCCCACAAGCGACGACGATCCTGCCGGCGTCGCTCCTCGACGAGTCGGCCGACGACGGGGCGGGGGAGTCCGCCGGCGTGCCGGTCGGGCCCGGGATCGCGGAGGTGCCGGCTCGCGGCGGCGACGGACCGATCGCGCTGCCGCGTGTGGCCCGGCGCGCGTCCGACGTCGGTGGGCCACGGATGCT
>CAYXVP010000299.1:0-2832 GCA_964468305.1 uncultured Anaerolinea sp.
GGGGTGCGGGCGGAAAGCTGCTGCACAACCCGCACATGGCCGGGGTCCAGGGGAAGGAGGGGCCGGACCGGGTGCGCGGGCTCGAGGCGTGGGGCGCCGTCTTCGACCGCACCCGCGACGGCCGGATCCTGCAGCGGCCGTTCGGCGGCCACTCCCACCCGCGGCTGGCCCACGTCGGCGACCGCACCGGGCTCGAGATGATCCGGACCCTCCAGGACCGCGCCGTCGCGATGGGCATCGACGTGTACATGGAGGCGACGATCACCCGGCTGATCACGGCGGGCTCGAGCGAAGGGGCCGGCTCGGGCGACGGCGCGGGCGATCGCGCCGTGGTCGGCGGCTTCGGCTACTGGCGCACGACGGGCGCCCCGGTGATCTTCCCGGCCAAGGCCGTCGTGCTCGCCACCGGCGGCATCGGCAAGGCCTACACCGTGACCTCGAACTCCTGGGAATACAGCGGCGACGGCCACGCGCTGGCGTACTCGGTCGGGGCGGACCTGATCGACATGGAGTTCGTGCAGTTCCACCCGACGGGGATGGTCTGGCCACCCGGGGTACGCGGCCTGCTGGTGACCGAGGCGGTCCGCGGCGAGGGCGGGATCCTGCGCAACAAGGATGGCGTGCGGTTCATGTGGGAGTACCTGCCCGAGGACCGGCGCGGCGAGTACGCGGCGACCGACGAGGAGGCCGCGAAGTGGGTGACCGCGCAGTCGCAGGCCCGCATCACCGACGCCCGCCGCCCGCCCGAGCTGTCGACCCGCGACAACGTCTCGCGGGCGATCTACACGGAGGTTCGGGAGGGCCGCGGCTCGCCTCACGGCGGCGTCTTCCTCGACATCAGCTACCTGCCCGCCGACCACGTCCGCCGCAAGCTGCCGTCGATGTACGACCAGTTCATGGAGCTCGCCGACGTCGACATCACCAAAGGCCCCATGGAGGTCGGGCCGACGACGCACTACGTGATGGGCGGCGTGCGGGTCGACGCGGAGACCGGCGCCGCGACGGTCCCGGGCCTCTTCGCCGCCGGCGAGGTCGCCGGCGGGATGCACGGCGCGAATCGCCTCGGTGGCAACTCGCTGTCTGACCTGCTCGTGTTCGGAATGCGGACGGGCGGCGCGGCGGCGGCGGACGCGGCGACGATCAAGGCGCAGCCGTACCTCGACCCGGTGCAGGTCCGCGACGCGGCCCACGAGCTGGCGGCGCCGCTGGAGCGGGGCGGCGACGAGGATCCCTACGCCATCCAGCACGACCTGCAGGACGTGATGCAACGGCTCGTCGGCATCTTCCGGGTCGAGGGCGACCTGCACGAGGCGGTCCTGGAGCTGTCGCGGCTCAAGGCCCGCTGGCCGGGCGTCGGCGTCCGCGGCGGGCGGACGTTCAACCCCGGCTGGAACCTCGTCTTCGAGCTGCGCAACCTCCTCGTCGTGTCCGAGGCGATCACGCGGAGCGCGCTACAGCGGACCGAGAGTCGCGGCGCTCACAGTCGGATCGATCACCCCGACACCGACCGGGCCGGCTGGGGCGGCCGGAACAGCGTCGTCCGGCGGGGTCCGGATGGCGCCATGGAGGTCACCACGACGGCCCTGCCCAAGATGCCGAACGAGCTGCGCCTGCTCCTCGGCGCGGCCCATTGATGCGAGGATGGCGGCGATGACCCAGGGCGGCACGATCGTCGAGGTCAGGATGGAGCACGGCATCGAGCGTGGCGCGGAGCTTGCAGCGGCGCCGGGCGCGGACGACGCGACCGGGGCGCAGGCGAGACTCCGCGTCTTCCGCGGCGAGCCCGGCGAGCGAACGCGTTTCGAGGAGTTCGACGTCCCGGTCGGGGAGGGGATGGTGGTCCTCGACGCCCTGCACTGGATCCAGGCCAACGGCGCGCCGGACCTCGCCGTTCGCTGGAACTGCAAGGCCGCCAAGTGCGGCTCGTGCGGCGCCGAGGTGAACGGCCGGCCGAGCCTCACGTGCAAGACCCGGCTGTCCGACTTCGACCTTGCCAAGCCGATCACGGTCGAGCCCATGCGCACCTTCCCGCTGATCCGTGACCTCGTGACAGATGTTTCCTGGAACTACGCGGTCAACCGCTCGCTCGAGCCGTTCACGCCGCCGGCGGACGTTCCGCAATCCGACTGGCGCTGGCAGCAGGAGGACATCGAGCGCGTCCAGGAGTTCCGGAAGTGCATCGAATGCTTCCTGTGCCAGGACGTCTGCCACGTCCTGCGCAACCACGAGACCGAGCGGCCATTCATGGGCCCTCGGTTCCTGGTGCGAACTGCCGGCCTCGAGATGCATCCGATCGACCAGGCCGACCGGCGACGCTACCTCAAGGACGTCGGCGGAGTCGGCTACTGCAACATCACCAAGTGCTGCACCGAGGTCTGCCCGGAGCACATCAAGATCACCGACAACGCGATCATTCCGCTCAAGGAACGCGTCGCCGACGAGTTCTACGACCCGATCCAGTGGGTTTGGCGCAAGGTCCGTGGCCGCCCCGACGCGCCATTGCGCAAGGAGCTCCCCGTCCTCCCGGCTGGGCCGATGGCGACGGCAGAAGGTTCGCCGCCGACGGGCGTCTCCGAGCCGACGCCGCTACCGCCACGGCAACGTGCCGCGACTCGCCCGAAACCTGCGACCACGCGCCCGCAGCGTCCCCGGCGGGGCGTCAGGCCGGCCGACACGTCGGCCCCCCAGGGCTGAGCCGCCCGGGGTGCGCGAGCCGCCGCTGACCCTGGGTTTCGAGGACGAGCCAACGGACGACGACCGGCCGCGCGGCAAACCGCCCGCCCGACCCCAGGCGACCGCCGCCTCCGCCTCGACCGACGGTTTCGTCGTGCG
>CAYXVP010000300.1:0-2802 GCA_964468305.1 uncultured Anaerolinea sp.
CGACGACGATCTCGCGCGCCGGCAGCCGCTGGCACCACGAGCAGAAGTGCGTCGACCGCCCACCGACGACGATACGGCGAATGGGCCGGCCGCAGCGGGCGCAGGGTTCGCCCGCGCGCTGGTACACGAGGAGCTCCTCCTGCATCGAGCCGTCGCCCTCGGGCGCGGTGTAGTCGTCGATCGACGAACCACGCCGTTCCACAGCCTCGGCCAGGATCCGGCGAATCTCCCGAAAGAGACGGCGTTCGTCGGCGGGTCGCAGGGAAGCGGCGGAGCGCAAGGGATGGAGGCGGGCCGCCCAAAGCGCCTCGTCGGCATAGATGTTGCCGACCCCGGCGAGGAAGCCCTGGTCGAGCAGGAGTGGCTTGAGCCGGCCCTTCCTGCCCCGAATTCGATTCCGGAAGACGCGCACGGTGAAGGCCGCGTCCAGCGGCTCCGGTCCGAAACCCTTGAATCCCTTCCCGCCGCCGAGCTCGCCCACGAGGTCGCCCGTGGCCGGGCTTCGCGTCGCCACTCCGAAGCGGCCGAACTTGCGGATGTCGCGGAACCACAGCTCGCGACCATCCTCGAACTCGAGGACGAGCCGCACATAGGGATCCTCCGCGAAGCCCGCCCGGACCACGAACAGCTGGCCGGTCATCTTCAGGTGGATCGTGATCGCGGTCGCATCGTCGAGCTCGAGCACGACCAGCTTCGCCCGCCGCGAGGTGCCCACGATCTGGCGGCCGACCACCGCCCGCGCGAACGCCTCGGCATCCTGCGAGCGCAACGTCCGCAGCCAGTTGACGCGAACACCGCTGATCCGGGCACCGACGACCAACCCGCGCAGGTCGCGGGCGACCGTTTCGACCTCGGGCAGCTCCGGCATGGTTCGGGGGCCTAGCCGGCCACCGGCACCTCGGCTGGCGCCTCGTCGGCCTCGGCGAGGAGGGCATCGCGGCGCGAGACCGGGGTCATCGACTCCCAGTCCGTGCCGACCTTGACGTCGACCGTGAGCGAGACGTCAAGCGGCAGGGCGCCCTCCATCGTCTCGCGCAGGATCGGGATCAGCCGGTCGACCTCGTCGCGCGGCACCTCGAGCAGCAGCTCGTCATGCACCGACAGCAGGAGCTGCGCGCGGAAGCCGTCGGAAGAGAGCCGCTCGGCGACGCGGATCATGGCGATCTTCTGGATGTCGGCGGCGGTCCCCTGGATGGGCATGTTGATCGCCATCCGCTCGCCCGCCCCGCGCAGCGATGGATTGGCCGCGTGCAGCTCGGGGATGGAGCGCTTCCGGCCGAGGAGCGTCGTGACGTAGCCCTGGCGGCGGGCGGTCTCCTTGATGTGGAGCATGTAGTAGCTGATGCCCGAGTACGCCGCGAAGTAGGAGTTGATGAAGTCCTGCGCTTCCTGGCGGCTGATCCCGGCGCGGGTCGACAGCCCGAAGTCGCTCATGCCGTAGGCCAACCCGAAGTTGACCATCTTGGCCATCGACCGCTCGTCGGCGGAGATCTCCTCGGGCGGCTTGTGGAGCACCCGCGCCGCCGTCTCCCTGTGGATGTCGGCCTGTTTGGCGAACGCCTCCTTGAGGTGCTCGTCGCCCGAGACGTGGGCGATGATCCGCAGCTCGATCTGCGAGTAGTCCGCCGCGACCAGCACGGTCTCGGGCGAGCCGGCGACGAACGCCCGCCGGATCCGTCGGCCGAGGGAGGTCCGGATCGGGATGTTCTGGAGGTTCGGGTCCGACGACGACAGCCGCCCCGTCGAGGCGACGGCCTGGTGGAACGTCGTGTGCAGCCGCCCGTCGTCCGCGATCAGGGTCGGCAGCGCCTCGACGTAGGTGGACCGAAGCTTCGTGTAGATCCGCCAGTCGAGGATCGGCTGGATCACCGGGTGGACGCCGACCAGCTTCTCGAGCTCGGTCGCGTCGGTCGAGTAGCCGGTCTTGGTTCGGCGGCTCTTCGGCAGCTGCAGCTCCTCGAACAGGATCCCGCCCAGCTGCTTCGGGCAGCCGATCGTGAACTGGGGCCCCACCGCCCCGTAGATCCCTTCTTTGAGCCGGGTGATCTCCGTCCCGAACTCGCGGTCGAGGGCAGCCAGCGCCTCGAGGTCGACGGCGATGCCGGCGGCCTCCATCCGCGCGAGGACCGGGATCAGCGGCAGCTCGATCTCGCGGAACAATCGCTCGAGGCCCTCTTCTTGGAGCGCCCGTGCGAGCGGATCCCGAACCGCGAGCGCCGAGAGCGCCGCCAAGCCGGCGCGATGGACCGGTTCGAGCTCGTTCGGCGGTGGCAGGACGAGGTCGAGCCGCTCGGCGACGACGTCGGCGATCGACTGCGACCGGAGGGCCGCGTTGAGGATGTAGGCGGCGATCTGGGTATCGAACTCGACCTGTGTCGCCGGCGCGCCCGTGCTGGCGGCGAAGCGGGCGACGAGGATCGGCTTCGTCTCGTGCCCGACGATCGGCAGGTCGCGCACCTCGATCGCCGTCCTGAGGGCCGTGGCGGCGGCCTCGCCGAGGCCCGCCACGACCCGGCCGTCCGAACCGGCGACCGCCCACGCCTGCGCGGTTCCCCGCCGGGGGCCCGGGACGTCGTACACGAAGGCCGCCCCCGAGGGAGCCCGGGCCGCCGGCCCAACTCGATGTTGGACAGGCCTTTCTTGCCTTGGGCGAGCAGGTGCATGGCACGAAGCCACCCGCATCGGCAACTTGGTGCCCTGCAGGATAGTTCCGGCGATCAGCGATGTCTGGTACCGGCATCGCCGGCACTGAAGCAATTGACGATTCCGGATCTCACAATAGTCTGTCTCTGCGCACCGCGG
>CAYXVP010000301.1:0-2790 GCA_964468305.1 uncultured Anaerolinea sp.
CCGGCAGGCCCTCTGCGCGGGCCATTCGCCCGGCGTTGAGCGCCTGGCGCGCCGAGAGATGGACGATGTAAACCGGCACCTTCGCGGCCTGCGCGAGGCGGATGACCCGGTTCGTCGCTTCGCCCTCGAGGACCGAGTAGCGGGCGAGGCCGTGGCCGATCGGGTCCGTCGTGCCGGCGTTGAACGTGTCGGCGGCGATGACGTCGATGGCCAGGCCGTTCTCGGCGTGCATCATGATCAGGCCGCCGTTCTTGCCGGTCTGCTGCATCGCCCGGAAGATGGCGCCGTCGTCGGAGAAGAACACGCCGGGGTACGCGGTGAACAGCTTGAAGTCCGGGACGCCCTCGCCGACGAGCTGATCCATCTCCTTGAGCGTGTCGTCGTTGACGTCGCTCATGATCATGTGGAAGCCGTAGTCGCCGACCGCGTTGCCCTCCGCCAGGGCGTGCCAGGCATCCAGGCCCTCGCGCAGGCTCTTGCCCTTCGACTGCACCGCGAAGTCGACGATGGTCGTCGTGCCACCGAACGCGGCGGCGCGGGTGCCGGTGAAGAAGTCGTCCTTGGCGAACGTCCCACCGAAGGGCAGCTTCATGTGGGTGTGGACGTCGATTCCGCCCGGGATGACGTACCTGCCCGTCGCGTCGATGGTCTCGTCGACGGCGGCGTTGGGCATCTGGGCGAGGCCGGCGCCGATGCCGGCAATCCTCTCGCCGTCGACGAGGATGTCGCCCTGGTACGAGCCGTCGGCCGTCACGACGGTCCCGTTGGAGATGAGGGTGCGCATCGCTCCTCCTTCGATGAGGAGGAGATCGTAGCGAGCCGCACCCCGCGCGGCGCGGGCGGGAGCGCCGGCGTCAGCCGATGGCGAGGCTCATGTGGAAGCCCAGCATCGCCGCGACGCCGAGCTGGATGGCCCAGGCGACCCCCGCCCCGCCGAGGGCGACGACCGACGCGAGGAAGGCGGTGGTGGAGATGAAGCGCTGATAGCGGTAGCGACGCTTCGCGGCAGGGCCCTCCTGGCCCCACCATGGGTCACGGCGACGAAGGGTCAACGCTGGCATGGCACGCTCCGGACTTGCGGCTGGGCCACGGGGTCGATGGGAGATGTGCCCAGTGTCCGCCAACTCCGGCGGCGCGCAAGGCGGACCTTTCGGTCTGGGGGCCGAGAAAACGTCCCAGCGGCGCTCCGCGACAGCGCAGGGCGGACGCGGAGGCGCCCCCGGACGATGCTCGTTCGGCGAGCTACTTCGCCGTCTTGGCCTTGTTCTGCTTGGGCTTCTTGGGCGTCTTGGCCTTCTTGTCCATGCTGCTCCTCGTCGTGGACCGGGGCCGGCGGCTGCCGACCCGGCGATCCTACGCCAACGCCGGAATGATCTCGCGACCGATCCGCTCCAGCTGTTCGCGCTCGTCGCCGTTCATCAGGTACACGTTGAACTGCGTCACGCCGGCGTCGGCGAGGACGTGCAGCTTGTCGAGCACCTCGTCCGTCTCGCCGAGGACGCAGAACCTGTCGGTCACCTCGTCGCCGACGAAGCCGGCGTTCGACGAGCCGACCTCGGCATGATGGCGGTAGTCGTAGCCGGTCCGGTCGCGGATGTAGCCCGTCAGCGCATCGGGCAGCTGCTCGCGCGGGTACTTGTTGACGAGGTCGACCACGTGGTTCGAGACGAGGGCCGGGAACCAGCGGGTGCGCTCCCGACCAAGCTCTCGCGGCCCCAAGTGCAGCGGCGCTGCGGACTGGACCTGGATTGCCGTCGGGTCGCGGCCGGCGCTCTGTGCCGCCTCGCGAACCTGGCTGGTGAACCAGCGGACGAGGTCGGGATCTGCCAGCTGGAGGATCACGCCATCGGCGATCCGGCCGGTCATCGACAGGGCCATCGGGCCGTAGCCGGCAACCCAGACGGGCAGCTTCCAGTCGCCCGTCCAGGAGAGCCGCAGCTCGGTCCCCTCGTAGACCACGGGCCGGCCCTCGACGAGCTCCTTGATGACGTGGATCGCCTCCTCCGTGTGGGCGAGGGTGATCGGTGCCTTGCCGAGGACGCGCCGTGCCGAGTCGCCGCGCCCGATGCCGAGGTCCATCCGGCCCCCGCTCAGCTCGTCGAGCGTCGCCAGCGCAGAAGCGGTCACGCTCGGCTCTCGAGTCCCGGGGTTCGTCACGCACGTCCCGAGGCGAAGCTTCTTGGTGTGCTCGGCGATCAGCGCGAGGAGGGCATACGGCTCGCGCCACAGGACGTGGGAGTCGAACAGCCACAGGTGGTCGAAGCCGAGGTCCTCGCCGGCTCGTGCCAGGTCGAGGGTGGCCTCGATCGAGTGCTCGGGCTTGAGCGTGAATCCGAATTGCATCGGAGGTTCTTCTTCCGGAGCGCGGCGGTCGCGCCTATGGCCGGGTCAGGTCGCCGTACGCGTCGGGGCGCCGATCCCGGTAGAACTGCCAGGTCTGGCGGACCTGCGTGACCATGTCGAGGTCCATGTCGCGCACGATCAGGTCCTCGTCGTACGGCGAGCCGACCGAGCCGATGAACTGGCCGCGCGGGTCGCAGAAGTAGCTCTGGCCGTAGAAGTCGTCGTCGCCGATCTCCTTCTCGATGCCGACCCGGTTGATCGTCCCGACGAAGTAGCCGTTGGCGACGGCGTGGCTGACCTGCTCGATGCGCCACAGGTACTCGGACAGGCCGCGCGACGTCGCCGACGGGATGAACACCATCTCGGCGCCGTTCAAGCCGAGGGCGCGCGCGCCCTCCGGGAAGTGGCGGTCGTAGCAGATGTACACGCCAACCTTGCCGACCGCGG
>CAYXVP010000302.1:0-581 GCA_964468305.1 uncultured Anaerolinea sp.
CGGAGGCGCGCCGGGCCGCGGCCCAGGCGGCAGGGATCGATCCCGCGGTGCTCGGCGGCGCGCGCTTCGCCGGGGGTGGCCGGCGAGGTTAGCAGCGAGCGCGCTTAGCGCGAGCCTCGTCCGCCCTGCCCCCGTCGGAGCAGGCCGATAACTAACCCGGCGATCGCGCCGAACGCCGCAGCGCCGCGCCAGTCGAGCAGCACCCGAACGTCGCCAACGACTCGCCGCGCGACCAGGAACATCACCGCGGACCGCTCGGCGCGCACGTCGGCGGCGACGACCACCCGCACCGCCGAGCCGTCGAGCTGGACCTGGCGGGCCAGGGACGGGCGGGCGTAACCCCCGCTGCCCCCGGTGACGATCGCCCGTAGCGATACCCCGCCATGCCTGCACCCACGCCTACGGCGGCCCTGCCGGTCAATACCTGTACATCGCCCACCCGCACTTCGACGCCGTAGAGCACGTGACTTTCCTCTCCGATCAGCCGTTCTGCTTCGACGATGAGGTGGCCCTCGAGATCATCGAGCCGGGTTCTGCTACAACGTACTTCCCTCAGGCTCGCCAGGTATCCCAGTCGCGGC
>CAYXVP010000302.1:591-2786 GCA_964468305.1 uncultured Anaerolinea sp.
CGCGCGGCCGTACCCCGGCCGGCCCTCGGCCTTGCGGGCCAGCGCGGCGCCGTTGGACCCCTGCTCCCCCGAGACGGTCTCGGCCCGGGCCGCCCCCAGGGCGCCCTGCGCGAACTGGACGTCGCCCGCGTCGACCATGCCGACCGCGCTGAGCCGGAGCTCGACGCGCTCCGCGTCGAGCCCGGCCTCGTCGTCCGGCTCAACCGGCGTGAGGCTGGTCTCCTGGGGCGGCGGCAGCGTGATCACCGATGTCGGCGGCGCCTCGACGGCCTCCGGGGGGGCGTCTGTGGCGGCCTCGACGGCCCCTGGGGCGGCCTCGTGGGCCTCGACGACTTGCGGGGCGGCCTCGGTTGTGGCCTCGGCGACCTCCAGGCCGGCGTCGGTTGCGGCCTCGGCGACCTCCAGGCCGGCCTCGGGGGCCTCGGCGGCGGGCTCTGTGGCGATGGCGGACGCGTTCACGCTCGCCCGCACCGTTCGTGAGCCGCGCGGACGACCCGCGGCAGCGGCTTGCTCGGCCGCCATCCGTTCGAGCGGCGGGTAGATGCGCTTGCGCCGGCGTGCTGGCCGGTGGCCGTTCGTCGACGCGCCGTTGTCGGCCATCGATCGTCCTCCCGATCGTTGTGCTGCCGTGGTGGCGTCCCCGGACAGCCTAGCGCGTGTCGGCCTCGCGGTCCGCTATCCTGCGCCGTCGGAGAGGCGGGCAGCGGGAGTAGACGTGGCAGAGTCGAGCGGGCCGCCGGCCAGGACGTGGCGGCGCGGGCTGGTCGGGCTCGTCGGGATCGCGATCGCGGTCCTCGCGGTTGTCGTCGCCTCGCAGGTCGGGACGCTGTTCCCGCGCGGCGCCGTCGCGGCCACCAGCTCTCCTGGTCCGGCACCCTCGACCGCGCCCTCGCCCACCCTCGTCGCGGTCGAACCGACGGAGACGCCCGCAGCGCCCACCGAACAGCCACCGTCGACGCCACCGCCGCCGGCCCTCGTGCCCGCGCCGCTGACCGGGCTGCTCGTGACGCCCGAGGCGGCCGCACACCACGTGATCGCGGTGATGGTCGACGACCTCTCGCCGGCGCGGCCGCAGTCCGGCCTGAACAGCGCCTCGATCGTGTGGCACGCGCCCGCGGAGGGCGGCATCCCGCGCTACATGATGCTGTTCCAGGACACGGTGCCCGGCGGGGTTGGACCGGTCCGGAGCTCGCGTGAGTACTACATCGAGTGGGCGGCCGAGTGGCGGGCGATGTACACCCACGCCGGAGGCTCGCCGCAGGCACTGACAACGCTCCGTGCCAAGGGCCACGGGCAGTGGGTCTACAACACGGACGAGTTCCGCTGGGGCGCCCCCTACTTCTGGCGAACGAAGGATCGCTTCCCGCCACACAACCTGTACACCGACGGACAGCACCTCCGAGCGCTGGCGAAGCGGGTCGGCGCGGCGGATGGGCCGATCGAACCCGTCTGGCGCTTCGCGCCGGATGTCGATCCTCTCGATCGGCCTCGCGGCGGGACGATCAGCGTCGACTATCCGACCGAGATCATCACCTACCGGTACGACGCCGCGAGCAACACCTACATCCGCTACATCAACAGCTCGAAGCAGCCGGAGCGCGACCGGGTCGGCAACGAGATCGTCGCCCCGAAGAACGTCGTGATCCTGCGGATGCGCTTCGGGCCGCTGAACGACGGGCACCCGCAGAAGGGTCGGCTCGAGGCCAACGACGTCGGAACTGGCGTGGCCTACATCGCGACGAACGGGCACACCATCAAGGGCCAGTGGCGCAAGGCATCGCCGACCGCACCGACGCTCCTGTTCGACGGCGCCGGCAACCCGGTGACCCTCACGGCCGGGCAGACCTTCGTCCAGGTCATCTCGCTGGCCTACACCTATGCGATCCATGACGGCAAGCCGCCGATGTGGATTTCGCCGAAACGCCGGGCCGACGTCTAGGGCCTCGCGCCGACCTCCGCATACACCCGGCGCGTGTCCCAGGCAACGTCCGACCAGGTCCGCGCGCTCGCCTCGCCGCGCGTGCGAGCTGCCTCGACCAGCCGGCCATGGACGCGCTCGTCCGCCCAGGCGGTGCGGAGCGCCTCGGCCAGGCGAGCTGGGTCGCGCGGCTCGACGAGGATGCCCGCTCCGCCCACGACCTCTGGCAGCGCGCCGACCGCCGTCGCGATGACGGGCACGCCGGCGGCAAGCGCGG
>CAYXVP010000303.1:0-2786 GCA_964468305.1 uncultured Anaerolinea sp.
CTTCGAGCACTCGGTCGAGGTTGAGCAGCGGCTCGCCCATGCCCATGAACACGACGTTGGTGATCCGCTCGCCGGGCGCCAGCCGTCGGCTCGCGCCGCGCACCTGGTCGAGGATCTCGGCGGTGTCGAGGTCGCGGCTGAAGCCGAGCTCGCCGGTCGCACAGAACGGGCAGCCGACGGCGCAGCCGGCCTGGCTCGAGATGCAGAGGGTGTGCCGGGCGCGCCGCGCCGGGGTCGCCGGGTAGTGCATCAGGACCGACTCGACCGTCGCCCCGTCTACGAGCCGGTGGAGGGCCTTCTCCGTCTGGCCGCCGTCGGCTCGGATGACGGTCTCGTCCTCGACCGATGACCACCGGAAGGCGCCCTCGAGCTCTGCGCCGAGCGCCCGCGGCAGCGTCGTCAGCTCGGCTGCGCTCGCCGCCTGGCTGCTCCACAGCGCGGTCAGCAGCTGACGCGCCCGGTAGGCGGGCGCAGCACGCGTCTCGAACCAGGCCGTCAGCTCGGCCGTCGACAGGCCGGAAAGGCCGGGTCGCTCGTCAGCCATCGTGGAGCTTCGCCCAGACGCGGGTGCGCGACATCGGCAGGTCGCGCAGCCGCACCCCCGTCGCCGCGGCGACCGCGTTCGCGAGCGCGGCCGGTCCGGCGATCACGGGCGCCTCGCCGATGCCCTTCGCGCCCAGTGGTCCCTCCGGCGCCGGCACCTCGACGGCGGTCGTCAGCAACCGCCCGACGTCGCCTGCGCGGGGCATGGCGTAGTCGAGGAACGTGCCTGTCTGGAGCTGCCCGTTCTCGTCATGGACCAGGGCCTCGAGCGTCGCCCAGCCGAGCGCCTGGGCCGCGCCGCCCTGCTGCTGGCCGGCGACGAGCGCGGGATTGAGCACACGCCCGACGTCCTGCACGACGTGGTCTGCCAGCACCTCGATGGCCCCCGTGTCGCGGTCCACCCGCACTCTCGCCACGTGGCCGGCCACGGACGGCGCGATCCCCGGGTTCTCGGCGTAGCCGTGCGCCTCGATCGGCTCTCTGCCGGCCCGAGCATTTCCGCGCACGACCTTGTCGATCGGGATCGCGCGCTCCGGCGTCCCCCGCGGCCGAACGCTGCCGTCGACCAGCTCGAGGTCGTCGACGGAGATCTCGAGCTGGATCGCTGCCGCCTCGAGGAGCCGCCGCGCCGTTGCCTCCGCCGCCTTCCGGATCGCCCGACCGGCTGCGTACGTGATCTGCGAGCCGCCGCTGCCGGGCGACAGCGGCGCGGATCCCGAATCGAGGAACGACAGCTGCACGAGGTCCGGGTCGATCCCGAACGCCTCGGCCACCATCGCCTGGAACCCGCCGCTGACGCCGGACATGTCGACGATCCCGGTCAACACCTGGACACTGCCGTCGGGCGACATGCGGCACGCGGCCGCGGCCGCGTTCGTCGCGCCCGGCCAGTAGCCGAGTGCGAGCCCGACGCCCTCGCCCTCGACCTGCCGGGTGCGGCCCTGCCAGACCGGGCTCGCCGCCAGCGCGTCGAGGACCTCCCGGCCGCCGGTGACCGGCCACGACTCGCCGTCGACCATCGGCGCACCCGCGGCGGCGAGGTTACGACGGCGGATCTCGATCGGATCGAGGCCGAGCTCGGCCGCCAGCTCGTCGATCAGTGTCTCGAGGGCCATCGCCGAGGGCGGCGCGCTGGGGCCCCGGTACGCACCGACGCCGAAGCGGTTCGTGCGCACGCCGTAGGCGCGGACATCGACGGCGGGCCAGGAGTACGGGCCGGCGACGAGAACACCGCCGAGCGACTCGGCGGTGCCCTCGTCGAACGCGCCGGTGTCGGCGACCATCCGGCACTCCAGCCCGGCGAAGCGGCCGTCGCGGTCGGCCCCGATGCGCAGCCCGGTGACGAACGACTGGCTCGGGTTGGCCGCGGCGAAGTCCTCGGCTCTCGTGGCGACGAGTCGCACCGGCCGGCGCAGTCGGAGCGCCGCTGCCGCGACGAGGGTGTCGAACAGCGGCCACTTGCCCCCGAACGCGCCTCCGAGCGTCGTCGCGACCGCCCGGACCTGGCGCTGCTGCAGCCCGAGCGCCTTCGCCACCTCGTCGCGCGTTCCGAACAGCGACTGCGTCGCGCTCTCGACGACCAGCGTGCCATCCGGGTCGATCCAGGCGGTGCATGCCTGCGGCTCGAGGTAGCCCTGGTGAATCCAGGACGTCGTGAACCGGCCCTCGCGAACCACCGAGGCGCGACCGAGCGCGGCCGCGACGTCGCCGTCCCAGTACCGGCTCCGCCCGACGACATTCGCGGACAGCTCTTCCGACTCGATCGACTCGTCGCCGCCGCCGCCGCCGCCGACGGCCGCGTGGCTCTGCGCGTCCATCGAGCCGGCGCGGTCGCCTTCCTCGGCGATCTCCAGTCGAGCGAGAGGGGCATCCGGAGCCATCGCCGCCTCCGGATCGACGACGACCGGGAGGGCCTCCAGGCGAACGACGACGAGCTCGACGGCGTCGGTCGCGGCAGCCTCGGATTCCGCGACCACGAGCGCAACCGGCTGGCCCGCGAACGCCACCTCCGTCCGGGCCAGCGGAATGCTGAGCCGGTCACGGCCCATTGCCTTGATCGGCAGGTCTGCCGCGGTGAGGACCGCGACGACGCCCGGCAGTTTGCGGGCCGCGTCGGCATCGACGCCGATGATCCGGGCATGGGCGTGGGTGGCGAGGACAAGCCGGGCGTGGAGCAGCCCGTGTACCGGCCGGTCGGCCGCGTAGCGCGTCGCCCCGCGGACCTTCGCCGGGGCGTCCGGTCG
>CAYXVP010000304.1:0-2786 GCA_964468305.1 uncultured Anaerolinea sp.
CGCCGCCCGGGGGCCGCGAGGTTCAGCGGCGGGCGGGACTCGGCTAACGGTCGGGCCTTGGGCCGCTCCTCGGGGGGCTTCTTCACGGCCTGCAGGATCAGGAAGCTCATTCGCGACAGGCCCTCGAGCTCCTGGTTGCGGTGGACCCGCCGCTCGAGGTCGACCTGGCCGAGCCCGTCGAGCCCGGACCGCTCGGCGACGTCGATGAGGTGCCCGATCTCGACCGCGTAGCCGGTGAAGAACGGGATCTGCTCGAGCAGCGAGCGGCGGCCGGCGTACTCACCGGCGAGGGGCTGGATGAAGCCGGACAGCTCGGGGAAGAACAGGTTGATCAGGGGTCGCGCGACGAGCTCCGTGACGCGGCCGCCGCCACCTTCGCGGAGCACCCCCGCCTGCACGATCGGACGCTGGTAGTAGCCCGCCCCGTACTGGGGCCGGGGCTCGGGGAGAAGCGGCCCGAGCGGCCCGTAGACCATCCGAGGGTGCCAGTTACGAACATCGGTGTCGGCCCACACCACGAGGTCGCCCGAGGTCTCGTAGAGCGACTTCCAGAGCGCCTCGCCCTTGCCCCGGAAGCTCCCGTAGCGGCTCAGGACCTCGTGGTGCTGGACGACGCGGGCGCCCTCCGACTCGGCGATCTCGCGCGTCCGATCGGACGAGGCCGAGTCGATGACGACGACCTCGTCGAGCAGTGGCACCCGGCCGACCATTTCGCGGATCGCCCGCCGCACGATCGGCCCGATCGTCTCCTCCTCGTTGAGCGTCGGCAGGACGAGGCTGACCGTGAGGCCTTGCTTCTCCTTCAGCTGGGTCAGCCGACGCAGGTCGGCGAACTCCGCGTGGTGGAAGTTCGACTCGCCGAACCAGCGCTCGACCCGGGCCGGCACGGCGCGCGATTCCTCCGCGGCGCGATCCGCGGCTGCGAGCGACTCGGCCCGGGTCGCGAGCTGCTCGAAGGTCTGGCGGCCGATCGTCTCGCGCGTCTTGACGACGACGACGGTCGTCTGAGAGCGCGTGGCGATGGCCTCCGGCATGGCCCCGAAGAGGTGCGTCGTGCCGTCCGTCGCGGTGGGCGCGGCGGCGCCCATGACGACGATGTCGGAGTGGTCCGCCTCGCGCAGGATCGCGGCGCGGACGTTCGAGGCCTCGCGCACCAGCGTCTCAACCTTGCTCTCGACGTGCTGTCGCGCGAACGCGGTGAGTGCCCGCTCCGCCTGGGCACGGACCGCGAGGGTGATCCCGGGTGGGACGACGTGCAGCGCCGCGAGCGTCGCCTCATGACGGGCGGCGATAGCGCCGCCGAGGTGCAGGGCCAGCTCCGCGTGCGGGCCGCCGCGGACCGGCACCACGACCCGCTTGAGATCGCGCACGCCCCGCTGCTTGACCACGGCGACGTCGCACGGCGACTCGCGGAGGACCTCGTCGATCGTCGCCGAGAACGGCGACGTCATCCCGTCGCGGGCGGTGGGTGTCTTGCCGCCCCAGCCGAAGACGATCAGGTCCGCCTCCAGCTCGGCGGCGACCTCGACGATTCCCTCCGCCGCGTGCCGGCCGATGCGCACGATGGGGTGGATGCGCGTGCCCTCGGGCACGAAGTCGAGGACGCGCTGCAGCAGCCGGCGCGCATGCCGGGCCCGCGTGGCGCCCTCCGACAGCGGCATGCCCTCGGGCACCTCGACGATGCCCAGCGCGGTCAGCTCGCCGCCGTGTGGATCGAGCAGGTCCGCGCCCAGTTTGATCAGCTCCTCCGCCGTCGACGGGTTCGCGACCGGGATGACGATTCGGGCCGGCAGCGGCTGCGGGGTCACCATCGCGCGGTCATGATTGCGACCAGCGGCTGACGAGGTATGGCTTGAGCCGCTCGAACTCGCGCGCCTGGCGGTCGACGCTGTCCTCGGCCCCGTCGGTCGACAGGTCGCGGTTCTCGATGACGGCGCTCGCAACGCGGCCGAAGTACACCGGCACCAACGCGGTCACGAACGCCTCGAGGCGATCCGGCTGGTCGCGCGCCGTGATCACGAGGTCGTAGATGACCTTCGCCCAGACGCCGTCCGGGAACGCGAATCCTGCCCCCGCCGCGGCCATCGCGGCGGTCGTAGGCTGATCGGCGCCGGGAGCGTCGACGTCGAGGGTGGCGCGGACATGCTCGGCGATCGTGCCGGCCTGCTCGGCGAGCGCAAGGATGGCACTCGCAGTCTCCGCGGCCAGCATCTCGGTCCAGGTCGCGCCCAACGTCAGGGCGCCGGAGTGGAACTCCGAGAGCAGGCGCAGGACGTTGATCTCGAGCGGCGGCGGGTCGACCACGCGCTCGAAGCCGTACGCCGGCACATCGTGGCTGCCGCGGACCTTCTTCCAGCGATCGGCGTTCGCGACGGCGAGCCGCAGGATCGTCGTCACGACCTGGCGGAACATCGGGCCGAGATCCGCGCCCGGGTCCTTCGGGTCGTGGACCTTGGCGCCAAGGCGGGCCTGGCAGACGGCGAAGCCGCCGCCGAGGGCGAGCGTCGTCATCCAGATGTCGATGCCGAACTTGGACACCTCGGGCGTCCAGTGGCCCTCGCCGAGGTAGTGCCCGACGAGGTCGCCCGAGACGCCGAAGTCGCCCCCGATCGGCTGGCGGATGCGGAGCCCGTAGAGCGCCCGCGTCAGCGGGTAGGTGACGTTGTTGGTGATCGTGCCGTCCTGCTTGTGGCGGGTCGAGAGGCGGGCGTAGAAAACGTAACACCCCCCTTAGGCTGGCCCCGCGACGCGGCACCGGACCTCTGTTCCGCCCGTGCCGAGGCAGG
>CAYXVP010000305.1:0-2783 GCA_964468305.1 uncultured Anaerolinea sp.
GCCTACAACGCCTCGCCGCCCTCGGTGACCGCGGCGCTCGACATGCTGGCCGGGCTGCCGGGCCGTCGGATCGCCGTGCTCGGTGAGATGCTCGAGCTCGGCAAGGGCGCGGTGACCGGCCATCGCGAGGTCGGGACGGCCGCGGCAGCCACCGTCGACCTGCTGATCGTCGTCGGGGCTGGGGCGTCGGGCATCGCCGCGGGGGCGCGAGCCGCCGGGCTCGATCCGTCGCGGATCCTCGAGGCGCGCGATCGCGAGGCGGCCCTCGACCTGCTACGGGCGCGGCTGCGGGACGGCGACGTGGTGCTGGTCAAGGCCTCGCGCGGCGTCGAGCTCGACCTGCTGGTGGACTCCCTGCGAGCGGAGCTGTCGCGGTGACCCAAACCGCCGGCAACATGACCGTCGACATCATCCAGGGCCTGCTGCTGGCGTTCGCGGCCATCGTGATCCTGATGCCCGCCTACATCCGCCTCCTTCGGTTCGTGGGCATGGGCAAGCAGATCCGGGTCGAGGGCCCGGAGAGCCACCAGGCCAAGGCCGGCACGCCGACGATGGGCGGGCTCCTGGTGATCGCGGTCGTGCTCGGGTTGTTCTTCTTCCTGCGGGCGGGGCTGCCACCGGGCGGGATCATCGCGCCGCTCGCGACGCTGCTCCTCGTCGGTGGGCTCGGCGCCTTCGACGACTACCTCAACGCCAAGACCGGCGAGGGCATCAGCGCCCGGCAGAAGCTGCTGTGGCTGAGCGTCGTCGCCGCGGTGGCCGCTTGGCAGATCCAGCAGACCTACGCGATCGACTCGATCGCGGTGCCGTTCGTCGGCACCGTCATGGTCCACCCGGCGCTGTATGTCGGCTTCGCCGCGTTCGCGATCATCGCCACGGCAAATGGGGTCAACATCACCGACGGCCTGGACGGGCTCGCCGGCGGGACGTTGGTGTTCGCCTTCGTCACCTTCGTCTTCGTGGCCATGCTCAACGTCCCCATCCAGCCGAACCTGGCCATCCTGTGCGCGCTCATCGTGGGCACGCTGCTCGGCTTCCTGTGGTTCAACGTCCACCCGGCGCAGGTGTACATGGGCGATTCCGGTTCGCTCGCCCTGGGCGCGACCCTCGCCGTGACCGCCCTGATCACCGGCCAGATCCTCATCCTGCCGATCGTCGGGCTCGTGTTCGTCATCGAGACGCTGTCGGTCGTGGTCCAGGTCGCCTACTTCAAGCTGACCGGCGGCCGGCGGATCTTCCGGATGAGCCCGCTCCACCATCACTACGAGCTGGCGGGCTGGGACGAGGAGAAGATCACGCTCCGGTTCTGGATCGTGGGCATCATCGCCGGTCTCATCGGCGTGACGCTGTTCCTTGCCTCCATCCACGCGCTGAGCTGACCGTGATGACCGCACAACGCACCGACGCAACCACGCCGATCGATCCGGCCGGCCTCACGCCCGGCTCCCTGGCCGACGGCGCATTCCGGGGGCGGCCGGTGACCGTGCTCGGCTTCGCGCGTTCGGGCATCGCCCTGGCGCGATTCTTCGTCGATTCCGGCGCCGAGGTCACCGTCTACGACGCTCGCGCGGCCGGCGAGCTGGATGGCGCCATCGCATCGCTCCAGGGCCGTCGGGCTCGATTGCTGCTCGGGCCGGGCGTCGATCCGGCCACCTCCCTCGTCGGCGCAGCGCTCGTCGCCACGTCGCCCTCGATCAACCCCGACTACCCGACCACCGAGCCGCGGCTCCGCGCCGCGCTCGCGGAGGTCGTGGCGCGCCACCGCCGCGGGGAGTCCGCCGCGCCGCCCGTCATCTCCGAGGTCGACCTCTTCCTGCGCCTGTGTCCGGCCCCGACCGTCGGGATCACGGGCACGAAGGGTAAGACGACGACGTCGGCCTTGACGCACGCCCTGCTGGCGACCGATGCGGCGCATCCGGCCGTTCTGGGCGGGAACATCGGCGTCCCACTCGTGGAGCGGCTGCCCGAGCTGACGCCGCGGCATCGCGTCGTCATCGAGCTGTCCGAGCTGCAGCTGCCGACACTCTCGAAGGGGACGACCGTCGCCGTCTACACGAATGTCACGGCCGACCACCTGGACCGGCATGGCACCGTGGAGGCGTACCAGGCCGTCAAGCGCCGCCTCGCCGACCTCATCGAACCGGATGGGCGCATCGTCATCAACGGGGACGACCCGGTCGTCAAGTCGTTCGCCCAAGGTCGCTGGGAGCAGACGACGACGTACTGGACCGATACACCGAACCCCGGCGGTGTGGGCATCGAAGGCGATTGGATCGTCGCCCGGAACCTCGAGCGCCTCCCGATCGCCGGCGGTGGAATCGCGGAGACCGAGGCACAGGATCGGGTGCTGCGCTGGTCCGAGCTCCGGATCCCCGGCGCGCACAACGTCTCGAATGCCCTCGCCGCGATCGCCGTGGCGCTGCTCTTCGGGATCCCGCCACGCGATATCCGGCGCGCCGCGGCGACGTTCACCGGCGTCGAGCATCGTCTCGAGCGCGTCACCGAGATCGACGGCGTGCGCTTTGTGAACGACTCTCAGGGCACCCAGCCGGAAGCGGTCATCGCCGCGCTGCGAGCGTTCGAGCCGCCGATCGTGCTCATTGCCGGCGGCCGGGACAAGGGCGTCGACCTGACCGAGCTCGCGACCGTGGTCGCGGAGCGGGCGGCGGGCGCCGTGCTGATCGGTGAGAGCGGCCCGAGCCTGGAACGCCTCTTCCGGGCGGCCGGCCTCGCGACGATCGAGCGCGCGGCGACGCTCGAGGACGCGGTCGAGGCAGCCGACG
>CAYXVP010000306.1:0-2776 GCA_964468305.1 uncultured Anaerolinea sp.
GCCTTGGGCGGGCGCCCGGGGGCGAGCCGCTCAAGCCAGGGCGGCGTCTCGAGGCCCACTGCGAACCGCGACAGGAACGCGGTCGCGGCGATCGCGAAGACGATGCCGACGAGCGCGCCGGCGAGCGGCTGATCGCGAAAGCCAAAGATGGCGACGCCCCAACCCACCACCAGCCAGTGGGTGAAGTAGATCGCGATGACGCTCGCGCTCCAGCCGTACAGGAAGGCGAAGACACGATTCGCACGCACGTGGCGCACGGCAAGGTCACAGACCCACAACCAGATGAGCACGAGGCCGGTGATGCCGACGAAATACGACGGCGGCATGCGCCAGTAGGTCCCGACATCGAACGTCGGCGGATTGGCGATGAACACGCCGACCGCGAGCGTGCACAGCCCAACTCCGGCGACCGCGCCGAGGCGGAACATGCGAACTCGCGCCGGTCCCGCGCCAGCCCGAGCGACACCCGCGCCGAAGACCGCGCCGCACAGCGGAAAGGCGATCCAGGGCACGACCGCGTAGTACACGTTGGGCGCACCGCCGAGGACGGGCGTCAGCGGGCCATCGAGCAGCGGCGTCCCGAACTCGAGCCCGCGGAGTACCGGCCCGCTCGCGACGACCGCGGCGGCGACCGCCAGCCAGACCCAGCCCGGTCGCGCGGCCATCCGCAGGGCCGCGATTCCGATCAACGACAGTCCGGCCATGTGGTGGACGTCGACGGTTGTCGCCAGCCACGGCAGCGTGAACGGAGCGATCTGGTCCGCGGTCACCAACCCGGTCGACAGGCCGAGGTACGCCGGGATGACGCCGCGCAGGAAGTTGAGCAGGTAGCCCAGCCACAGCAGCCACAGCCCGCGGACCGCCAGCGAGCCGAACGACGAACGCGACGAGAACGCGACCGACGCGCCCATCAGGAACATGAACACAGGGGCCGCGGTCGGGCCGCCGAGGAAGCTGATCACCTGCCCGATCGGCGAGGTCCACGTGTCGGGCGCGCCCCAGTGCCACAGCACGTGGACGCCGATCATGAACACGATCGCCAGCCCGCGGGCGAGGTCGAAGGCGCGCACCCGCTCCGGCGAGGCAAGACCGGTGACGGCGTCGGGTGCTGCGGCTCCCGGGCTGAGCGCCCCAGGCTCGGGCGCTGTGGCGATCGCCTGCATCGGCGGCGATTGTATGGGTGGCGCTGCGTCGACCCTCGCGTGCCTCGAGTCACGGCCGCCCTATTCTCGGTGGGATGGCATCGATCCAGATCGTGCCCCGTGGTCCCTTCAGCCTCGCGGCAGCGCGGGAGTTCGCCGGCGGGTTTCCGGCCGGCATCGGCGGCGGCGGCGTCGGGCCGGGCTCGATCACGCTCGCCTTTCCGGTCGAAGGGCTCGACGCGAGCGCGGCGATCGAGCTGTGGCAGGACGATGACGGCACGGTCCGAGGCCGATCCGACGCCGCTGGCGAGGTCCTGGACCGAGCCGCTGTCCAGGCCTGGCGCTCGCTATCGCTCGACCACGACGGCTCGGGCTGGCCGGCGGTCGGCGAACGGGACGAGGTGGTCGGGCGGGCGCAGCGCGAGTACCAGAACCTGCGACCTGTCTGCTTCTACACCGCCTACGAGGCGGCCACGTCATTCGTGATCGGGCAGCGGATCTCGCGGCGCCAATCCGCGGTGATCAAGCGGCAGCTCTCGGACGAGCTCGGTGACCGACCGACGATCGGAGGCGTAGCCGTCCCGGCATTCCCTCGCGCCGCTCGACTGCTCGAGCTTCGGTCCGCCCGGGGTCTCAACGACGAGAAGGTCCGGCGATTGCACGGCCTCGCGCAGGCAGCCCTCGACGGTCGCCTCGACACGGAACAGCTGCGGTCGATCCCGGAGGACGAGGCGATCGCGCGGCTCCGTGAGCTGCCCGGCGTCGGGCCGTTCACCGCCGACGGCGTGCTGTACCGCGGCTGCGGCGTGGTCGACGGTCTCCCGGGGAGCGACGAGCTGGGCAAGACCGTCGTGCGGGACCTCTACGGGCTGGCGGACGCAACCGCGGCGGCTGTCGAACGGCTCGCCGAGGCGTGGCGCCCATTCCGAATGTGGGCGGTCGTGTTGCTGCGCATGGCCTGGACGCGGGCCCAGGGCGGGGAGGTCAGCTATCGGCGAGGCGGCCGCGGCTAGGACCGGGTCGTCTCGCGCTCGCGGTCCTCGGTGCGGTCTCGCTCGAACGCGCGCCCGCGCTCGCGCTCACGCTCGTGCTTCGGGAGGAGGCGCTTCCGGAGGCGGATCGACGACGGGGTGACCTCGACCAGCTCGTCCTCGGCGATGAACTCGAGCGCCGCCTCAAGGGTCAGCGGTCGCGGCGGCGTGAGCCGCAGCGCCTCGTCGTGGGCGTGGGTGCGGATGTTGGTGAGCTTCTTCTCCTTGGTCGCGTTGACGTCCATGTCGCCGGAGCGGCTGTTCTCGCCGACGATCATGCCCTCGTAGACCTCGACCCCGGCGCCGATGAAGAGCTCGGCGCGGTCCTGGAGGTTGAACAGGCCGTAGGCATTGGAGGTGCCCACGCGATCGGCGACGAGCACGCCCTCGGTCCTGTGGGTGACCTCGCCGGCCCATGGCCCGTAGCCCTCGCCGATCTGGTGCAGGAGGCCGGTGCCGCGCGTCTCGGTCAGGAGCTGGCCGCGATAGCCGATGAGGCCGCGCACGGGCAGGACGTACTCGAGGCGCGTGCGGCCGTCGGCGTCGGGCGCCATCTGCTCGAGCCGCCCCTTCCGGCCCGCGCGCGCCCCCTGGCCCTCGCCC
>CAYXVP010000307.1:0-2775 GCA_964468305.1 uncultured Anaerolinea sp.
GGGCGTGTTCGTACGGCTGACCGGGCGGGAAGGTGTCCCGGAACCAGCGCGGGTTCCCGGCGGCCGAGAGAATCACCGACATCAGGTGCCAGCGGGCCGGCAGGGCGTGGCAGAAGGCATGGACGCGGCCGCGCGGCTCGTACAGCGGCGCGTCCGTGGCCGCGAAGACCACGCCCGACGTCCCGAGAGAGAGGGCGACCGTGCCCGGTGCGACGGCGCCCACGCCGATGCCGTTCGCGGACTGGTCGCCACCGCCCGCGACGACCGGCGTGCCGGCGCGGAGGCCCGTGGCCGAGGCGGCCCGCTCCGTCACCTGGCCGGTGACCACGGGGCCCTCGTGTGTCGGCGGCAGCCACTCCCGCGGGATTCGCAGCGCCTCGAGGACCTCTCCCGACCAATCGCGCGCCGCAAGGTCGAACAGCAGGGTGCCCGCGCCATCGGCCTTGTCGAGGGCGTGGACGCCGGTCAGCTCGAGCCGGACGTAATCCTTCGGGAGCAGGACGTGGGCCGTGCTGGCCCAGACCTCCGGCTCGTGATCGCGGACCCACACGAGCTTGGGCGCGGTGAGCCCCGTGACGGCGTCGTTGCCGGTGATCTCGACGAGCAGCTCGAACCCGATGGCCTCACGAATCTCGTCGCAGGCGTGGGCGGTGCGCTGGTCGTTCCACAGGATGGCCGGTCGCAGCACGCGATCGGCCGAGTCGAGCAGGACCAGGCCATGCATCTGACCCGTCAGCCCGACCGCTGCGATGGAGGCGGGATCCACCCCGGTCGAGCGCAGCACCGACCGGATCGCGCTGACGGTCCCGTCCCACCACAGCGCGGGCTCCTGCTCGGTCCACAGCGGCCGCGGCGAATCGAAGCCGTACGCCGCCGCGCCGACGCCGGCGACAGCGCCGCGCTCGTCCACGAGGACGGCCTTCGTCGCGGTCGTCGACGTGTCGATCCCGAGGACGTGGCTCACGAGGCGGCCCTCAGCGGCCGCGATCGACCTGCCAGATCCGGCGGTTGACCAGCTCCTCGAGCAGCTCCTGGGCGCCCGACACCGGCGTCGGTTCGATTGCGCCGGAGGCGACCCGCCGCTCGAGCTCGTCGATCGAGACCGACCCGCCCAGGATGCCCCGACCCAGCTCGCCGTCCCAACCCGCGTAGCGCGCCTCGCGGTGCGCCTCCAGCGTCCGCCGTTCGAGCATGTCGGCGGCCACGAGCAACGAGCGTGCCAGCGTGTCGATGCCGCCGATGTGGGCGTGGAACAGGTCGAGGCGATTCACGCTCTGGCGGCGGAGCTTGGCATCGAAGTTGAAGCCCCCGCTCGTGAACCCGCCGCCCTTGAGGATCTCGTAGACGGCGAGGGACAGCTCGTCGACCGAGTTCGGAAACTGGTCGGTGTCCCAGCCGTTCTGGTAGTCGCCGCGGTTGGCGTCGATGCTGCCGAGCATCCCGTGGCTCACGGCGTACGCCACCTCGTGCTGGAAGCTATGGCCCGAGAGCGTCGCGTGGTTCGCCTCGAGGTTCAGCTTGAACTCGCCCTCGAGGCCGTTGCGGGCCAGGAAGCCGTGCACCGTCGCCGCGTCGTAGTCGTACTGGTGCTTCGCCGGCTCGTGCGGCTTGGGCTCGATCAGGAGCAGGCCCTCGAACCCGATTCGATGCTTGTGCTCTGCGACCATCGCCAGGAATCGGGCGAGCTGGCGCTCTTCGCGGGCGAGGTCGGTGTTGAGCAGGGTGTCGTAGCCCTCGCGACCGCCCCACAGCACGTAGTTCGCGCCGCCGAGGCGCTGGGTGACTTCGAGCATGTGCTTCACCTGCGCCGCCGCGTAGGCGAAGACGTCGGGGTCGGGGTTGGTCGCGGCGCCCGCCATGTAGCGCGGGACGCCGAAGAGGTTGGCGGTGCCCCACAGGAGCTTCAGGCCGGTCCGCCGCATCTGGGCCTCGATCTGGTCGACGACCGCGTCGAACAGGGCGATCGTGGCCTTCCACGAACCCTGCTCGGGCGCGACGTCGCGGTCGTGGAAGCAGAAGAAGGGAACGCCCAGCTTCTCGAGGAACTCGAACGCCGAGTCGATCTTCATCCGGGCGGCGGCGTGCGGGTCGAGGCCGGGGGCGAGCCAGGGCCGGTCGAACGTGCCCATGCCGAACGTGTCGGTGCCGGCCCAGGCGAAGGAGTGCCACAGGCAGACGCCGATCCGGAGGTGGTCCTCCATGCGTTTTCCGAGGACCACCCGATCGGGCTCGTAGACGGTGTAGGCCAGCGGCTCGGCGGCGTCGGGGCCACCGAACGGGATGCGCCCCGGGACCTCGCCGAAGAAAGTGTCGGGCATCGCGCATTCCTCCGGTGCCGCGGGTCTCGACCGGCCGATACTAGACGGGATTTGTTTGAGGGGAGCACAAACTCTGCGGCCTCCCGAGCCGGTCGTGGCGCTCGTTGAGCTTCGTGCCGGGACGAGCCGCGCGGTGCTCGATCCGGGGCGCGGCGGGCGGCTCTCGTCGTGGTCGGTCAATGGCGTGGAGCTGCTCCTCGGGCCGCCGGATGACACCGACTCGTCGATCCACTGGGGCTGTTTCCTGATGGCGCCGTGGCCGGGCCGGCTGGCTGGCGGGCGGTTCGAGTGGCGCCGCTCGCCGATCCAGCTCGCCCGGACCCACGGCCGCCACGCGATCCACGGGCTGACCTGGAACCGGCCATGGACCGTCGAGGCGGCGGCCGCGGACGCAGCGTCGCTCGCCATCGGGCTGCCGCGCGACGAGTGGCCGATGGGTGGCCGCGTGCGCCAGCGC
>CAYXVP010000308.1:0-2769 GCA_964468305.1 uncultured Anaerolinea sp.
CCGCGTTCGATGTTCTCGCGCATCCGCTCGGGCCTGACCACGAGGTCGCGGAGCAACGCGATGGTCTTCTGGAGCAGGTAGTCGAGCAGGATCGTCGCGTCGGGCAGGATCACGCGCTCCGCCGAGGAATGGCTGATGTCGCGCTCGTGCCACAGAGGCTGGTTCTCGAGCGCCGTCCCCGCGTAACCGCGCAGCACGCGGGCCAGACCGGCAACGCGCTCCGACAGGATCGGGTTGCGCTTGTGGGGCATCGCCGACGAGCCCTTCTGGCCCGCCCGGAACGGCTCCTGCACCTCGCCGATCTCCGTGTGCTGGAGGTTGCGGACCTCGGTCGCGAACCGCTCAAGGCTGCCGCCGAGGATGGCGATCGCGGTCAAGAGCGCCGCGTGGCGGTCACGCTGGACGATCTGGGTGCTCACCGGGTCGGGGTGCAGCTCGAGCTCGGCCATCACCTCCACCTCGACCGCGGGCTCGAGATGGCTGTACGTCCCGACCGGCCCGGACAGCTTGCCGGTCGCGACCTCGTCGATCGCCTCGGCGAGACGGCGCCGGCCCCGATCGACTTCGAACGCCCAGCCCGCGAGCTTCAGCCCGAACGTGGTCGGCTCGGCATGGACGGAGTGCGTCCGGCCCATCATGAGGGTTCCGGCCTCGGCCCGGGCGCGGGTCACCAGGACGTCCAGCAGGCGACCGGCGTCGCGGAGCAGCAGGTCGCCCGCAGCGCGAAGCTGGAGCGCGAGCGCGGTGTCGACGACATCCGAGGATGTGAGCCCGAGGTGGAGATACCGACCCTCCGGGCCGATCGATTCCGCGACCTGTGACACGAAGGCGATGACGTCGTGGTCTGTCGTCCGCTCGAGCTCCTCGATCCGTTCGACGTCGACCCTGGCCCTCGCCTCGATCGCGGCGAGCGCGTCCTGCGGGACCCGGCCGCGACGCGCCTGGGCCCTCGTGACGGCCAGCTCGACGCGGAGCATGTGCTCGAACCGCGACTCGTCCGACCAGATGGCGCCCATCTCGGGTAGCGTGTACCGCCGGATCATCGACCCGCCCCGGCCGCGATCGCCGGCTCCGGTGGGAGGATCGCGGCGATGTCGTGGCGGCGCTGCATGCCATCCCAGGCGATCCGGTCCGCGGCGGCCTCCGCGGCGTCTCGCGCTCCCGCCAGGTCCTGCCCGCGTCCGACGACCGTGAGCACGCGGCCGCCATTCGTGCCGTAGCCACCCTGCGGTCTGCCGACGGACCCGCCATGGAACACGAGCGCACCGCCGTCCTCGGCCGCGTGGATGCCGTCGATCGGCAGGCCGCGCTTCGGCGTCCCGGGGTAGCCCTCCGATGCGAGGACGATCCCGACCGTCGCCCCGGGCAGCACCGGGAGCCGGCCCGACCACTGCGCGGCAAGGCCGCCGAGGTCGCGCCTGGCCGCGGCGGCGAGCACCGGTCCGAGCGCGACGGCCAGCCGCGGCAGGAGCACCTGTGCCTCGGGATCGCCAAGGCGAGCATTGCACTCGAGCAGGACCGGCCCGTTGTCCGTGAGCATCAGGCCCGCGTACAGGAAGCCGATGAACGGTCGTCCGCGCCGGGCAAGCTCGGCCAGGATCGGGCGGTGAAAGGTGTCGAGGATGGCAGCGACCCCGTCGTACGGCAGGTCGGGCAGTGGCGAGTAGGCACCCATGCCCCCGGTGTTGGGGCCGAGGTCGCCATCGCACAGCCGCTTGGAATCGCGAGCGGCCGGGAGTGCGATCGCCTCGCGCCCGTCGCAGACGGCGATGACGCTCGCCTCGAGCCCGGTCAGCCGCTCCTCCACCACCAGCGCGGGGCCTTCGCCGCGCCCGGCCACGTATGACGGCACGTGATCGAGCGCCAGTCCCGTGTCTTCGTAGACCGTCACGCCCTTGCCCGCCGCGAGCCCGTCCTGCTTCAGCACGACGCCGCGACCGTCCGCGCCGAGCCCGGCGACGAACGCGCGCGCCGCCCCTTCCTCGCCGTTCCCCAAGGCCCGGGACCGGGCCATCGGCACGCCCGCCGCTTCTGCGACGTCGTGGCAGAACGCCTTCGAGATCTCGATCTCCGCCGCGTCGCGCGAGGGCCCGAAGACACGAATCCCGCCATCCCGCAGCGCGTCGCTCACCCCCTCCGCGAGCGGCGCCTCCGGCCCGATCACCACGAGCTCCGCAGATGCCGCCCGGGCTGCCGCGACGACGGCCACGCGGTCGAGCGGATCGACGGGCACGCACCGAACCCGCGGCTCCGCGCCGATCGCCGCCGAGCCCGGCGCGACGACGACCTCGTTCATGCCCGGCTCGCCGGCGAGCTTCCACGCAAGCGCGTGCTCGCGCGCGCCCGAGCCGACGATGAGCGTCCTGGTTGGCGCGGTCATGCCACCCGGACCGGCTGCCGGCGCATCGGCCGCCAGGCGCGCTCGATCGTCTGTGTCCGCTCCGGACCCACCGAGACGAGCACGATCGGAACGCCGGCGAGATCCTCCACGGCACTGACGTAGCGGCGCGCCGCGTCGGGCAGGCCGGCCAGCGAGCGGACGTCATGGATCGGCTCGGACCAACCCTCGAATTGCTCGAACACCGGCGTTGCCCGCGCGAGCACGGCGGCCGACGACGGCCAGCGATCCAGGCGCCCCCCGTCGACCGTGTAGGCCAAGCAGAGCGGGCACCATTCGATGCCGGGACGGACGGCGGGGTTCAATCCGTCCACCCCGACGACAACGTCGGTACTCACGATCACCAGTGTCGCCAGTCTCGCGCCGGGAAC
>CAYXVP010000309.1:0-2755 GCA_964468305.1 uncultured Anaerolinea sp.
GGCGAAGGGCGGCGGCTGGCCAGGGAGACCCGGCGTCGCCGGCCCTCCCGTGGCCGCCACGACGGGAGGGATCCTCGGCCTGCCCCGGATCCGCCCGAGGGTCCTGCGCCACGAGGTCCTCGGGGCCCTGCGTGCGGCGATCCTGGCGACAGAGATCCCAGCGGGCGCCAGGCTCCTCGAAGCCGACGTCGCGGCACGCATGGGCGTCAGCCGCGCCCCCGTCCGCGAGGCGATTCGCCACCTCGAGCAGGAGGGCCTCGTCGAGTTCTTCCCGCACCGGGGAGCGGTGGTCGTCGGTGTCCCCGAGGCGGAGACGGGGGCGATCTACGAGCTCCGCGCGATCATCGAGGCGCGAGCCGCCGCGAGCGTCGCGGCGGCCTGCACCGATGACCAGCTGGCGACCCTCGAGGCCCTCGTCGACGAGATGCGCGAGGCCCTGCCCCGCAACGACGTGGACGCGGTCGCGGACGTCGACCTGCGCTTCCATGGGCTCATCGTCGAGTGGTCGGGGATGAAGCTGCTGCGGCATGTCTGGAGCAGCCTCGATGGGCTCGTCCGGCTGCGCTCGTACCAGGCGATGAGCCGGCCCGGACGGGACGCTCGGTATTTCGCCCGAAATGTCGTCGGCTCGCACCTGGCCGTCGTGGAGGCGCTGCGCTCCCGCAACTCGGACCGGGCGGCGCAGGTCGCCACGGAGCACGTCCTCGAGGTGCCCACGATCCTCGCCAGCATCGCCGCGCGGGCCAGCCCGAAGGGGCGTGCGAGCAACGCCAAGCGAGGACCTGCTTGAGTCCTGCCGATCCGCTCGCCCCGGATCGCGGCTTCATCGACGTCAACACGGTCTTCGGTCCGGAGCACGGCCTCGCCGCCGCCGCCGGCGCCCCGCTCTCGCTGCTCGTCGAGGAACGGCGGCGGCATGGCGTCCGAATCGCCCTCGCGTCGTCGCTGGTCGCCGCAGTGGCAGATCCGTGGGCCGGGAACAGCGGGGCGGTCGAGGCCGCGGCGGATCCGGCGAACGGGCTCGGCGCGATCGCGGTGGTCGCACCCCGAGAAGCGAATGCCGCCGAGCGGGTCGAGCATGCCGAGCGCCTGGGGGTGTTGGGCTACCGGCTGGAAGGCTGGCTCGACGCCTCCGCCGCGATGGACGGGCTGCTGCGGGCGATCGCCGATACCGGCCGGCCCCTCCTGGTCCCGCTCGGCAATGCCTGGGGTCCGGCCCGGACGCTCGCATCGGCCATCGGCGCCGAGACGGCTCGCTTCGGCATCCCGACGGTGCTCCTCGGGACGCACTACACGAACTCGGCCGACACGCTTGCGGCGTTGCGCCGGTACGACCAGCTGGCGATCGAGACGAGCGCGCTCGCCCATTTCCGGGCGGTGGCCACGGCGGTCGCGACCGTGGGCGCCGAGCGTGTGCTCCTCGGCACGGGCTCGCCCCACCGAGCCGGCGCGGCGGCCATCAATGCCGTCCTGCTCGCCGGGGTTCCGGACGATGCGAAGCGGGCGATCCTGGGCGGCAACGCCTCCCGCCTGTTCGGGCTTCCGGCGAAGGACGTCGACCTGGCACCGCCGCCGCTCCCCGAGCGCGTATGGGACACCCACGCGCACTTCGGACCCTTCGACCAGGACGTGCCCCAGGTCGCCGACCACGATCTCCTCGGCGCGCTCCTTCGCCCGGACGGCGGCGTTGCCGTCGCCTCCTCCGCGCTCGCGATCTACGCCGACCCCGCAGCCGGGAACCTCGCTGCCCATGCCGCGGCCGCAGCGAGCGACCGCCAGCTGAGTTATGTGGTCGCCGATCCGCGGGACCTGACCTTCACCAAGGAGCAGCTGCGGCGCCACCTCGGCGGGAACGTGGTCGGGGTCAAGGTCCACGTCAACGTCCTCGGCCTGCCGACCTCGGACCCCGTCGTTCGAGACCTGTTCGACCTGCTGGCTCGATTCGGCAGGCCGGTCAAGATCCACAACGAGGGCAGCGATTGGGTCCACGCCCTGGACGGGATCGCGAGGGCGCATCCGGGCCTGCCGATCGTCATCGCCCACGCCGGCCTCGGCGCGCCGAGCGTCGAGGCAGGGCGGCTCGCCGCCCGTCACAACAACGTGCACATCGAGCTCTCGAGCAGCTTCGCCCAGCTGGCCGAGGTCCGTGCCGCGGTCGCTGCCGCGCCGAGCGAGCGGCTGCTGTGGGGGAGCGACGTGCCCCTGCTCGATCCGGGCTACGTCTTCGGGACCTACGAAGACGCGGGAATCCGCCGCGAGGCCTGGCGGCGCGTGTTCTGGGACAACGCCGCCGCCCTGTTCGGCGGCTAGCCGTGGGCCTGGCAGTGGGTCGAGCGGAGGGCAGCGATCTGCGGTGCGGGACATGCGGGGCCGGCGCCGCGCGGCAGCTCGCGTGGCGATGCGACGCCTGCGGGTCGCCCCTCGAGCTCGACCTGCCGCCAGCCGATGCCGCCACGCTGATCGAGCCCGGAGCGACGGGGGTATGGCGATACCGGGGCTGGCTGCCCCAGGTCGAGCCTGTCAGTCTCGGCGAGCCGACGACCGGTCTCGTGCAGCTGTCGGAGGCGCACGCGAAGCTCGAGGGCGAGCAACCGACCGGCTCGTTCAAGGACCGCGGCTCGGCGGTGCTCGTCGCGTGGCTTCGCGCCCGCGGCGCCCGCGAGCTCGTGGCCGATTCCTCGGGCAACGCCGGCGCTTCGATCGCCGCCTACGCCGCGCGAGCCGGGCTGCCGGCGCGCGTCTTCGTCCCGGCCGA
>CAYXVP010000310.1:0-2747 GCA_964468305.1 uncultured Anaerolinea sp.
CCCTGCTCACGCCGGGGGAGCTGCACCGCATCGACTGCCCCGCGATGGTCGTGTGTGGGGACCGCGACCCGTTCGTGCCGCCCGAGAACGCCGCGGGCCTGGCGCGACAGCTGCCCGACGGCCGCCTGTTCGTGGTGCCCGATTGCGGCCACGAGGTGACGGCCCGCCGGCCGGGCCTGTTCAACGAGGCGACCGCGGCCTTCTATCGGTCGACGGAGGACGTTGCGCGCCGCCGGGCCGCGCTCTCGGAGCGGCGAGCGGTGACCCTGGCAAGCGCAGGAACCGGAGGTGGCGAATGACGACCTTCCTCGCTCTGTATCGGGCGCCGGCAGGAGGCGCCGAGGCACTTGCCACGTTCGAGGCTCGGTATCGGGACGAGCACATGCCGCTCGTGGCACAGACCCCCGGCCTCCGCGGGACGCGCGCCTGGCGGGTCACGGAGGCGCTGGCGGGTGAGCGGCGGACCCTCGCGGTCGCCGCCGCGCTCGAGTTCGACGACCGCGCGGCGATGGACGCGGCCCTCCGCTCGGACCCGATGCGCGCCGCGTCGAGGGTCCTGCGCGAGATCGCGCCGGGCCTGGCGACCTTCCTCGTCCTCGAGGATGCGCCCGACCTGGTGGGCGGCGGCTAGGCCGGCAGTGGATACTGTCGCCACGCCGTGACCACCGTCGAGCCGTCCACCAGACCGACGCTTCACGTCACGCTGCCGGCGCCTGGCGCCGACGGGCCGGTCGACGGCGTTGCCCTCGTCGTCCTCGATCGGCCGGACGTCCTGAACGCCCTCGATTTCGCGTTGATCGAGGAGCTGACGGACGCCCTCGAGGCCCTCGATCGCGATCCATCGTGCAGGGCGATCGTGATCACCGGGGCCGGCGACCGCGCCTTCGCGGCCGGTGCGGACGTGCCCGAGCTGGCGCGACAAACGCCCACGAGCCTGAGCGTCGATGACACCTTCCATCGCTGGGAGCGGATCAAGCGGATTCGCAAGCCGCTGATCGCGGCGGTGCGCGGCTACGCCCTCGGCGGCGGCTGCGAGCTGGCGATGCTGTGCGACATGCTCGTCGCGGCCGAGGACGCGCAGTTCGGGCAGCCCGAGATCAAGCTCGGGGTCATGCCCGGCGCGGGCGGAACGCAGCGGCTGACTCGCGCGATCGGCAAGGCCAGGGCCATGGAGCTCATCCTGACGGGCCGGTACATGAGCGCCCGTGAGGCCGAGGCCCACGGCCTCGTGACGTCGGTGGTCCCGTCCGAAGCGACGATCCCGGCGGCGCTGGACCTCGCCGCCCGGGTGGCGTCGATGCCGCCCGTCGCCGTCATCGCCGCCAAGGCCGCCGTGAATCGGGCCGAAGAGCTGCCGCTCGAGGCCGGCCTCGAGTTCGAGCGGCGATCGTTCTACCTGCTCTTCGACACCGAGGACCAGAAGGAGGGCATGGCCGCCTTCGCGGAGAAGCGCAGGCCGAGCTGGAGGGGACGCTGATGGCCGACGAGCGCAATTTCGGCAGGGACCTCGGCGACGAGCCCGCGCCGGCGTGGCGCGATGCGCCGCCGGACATCCTGTCCCCGATCGACGAGAGCGCGCCGGTCAGCGGCCACCAGGCGCCGCGGGTCGCCGACGCCTCGCCCGCCGAGGCCCCGGAGCACGACTGGGCCTCCGCGGCGGACCACGTCTACCCGGTCCTGCGGCCGGCCGGGACCCACGGCACGATGCTCGCCGAGATCGACGCCGCGGCGCTCGCCCAGGAGGGCCTCAAGAAGCATGCGCTGCCGCTGATCGACCCGGGCCCGGCCGACCTCGCCGTCGCGTACGTGCTCCGCGAGCCGGCGTACGACGTGCTCGTGAACGCAGATCACCTGCTCGCCTGGGGTGTCGGGGCGGACCAGCTGCGGGAGACGGCCATGGCAAACCTCGCTGCGTGGTCCGCGCGTGCGCCATGGACGGACGAGCTCTCGGGTGAGCGACGGCTGCTCTCGTCGGACACCGGCGAGGGTGGCGACGCGGCACGCATCCTGCTCGCTGACGTCCGCCGGCACCTCGCCGGCGAGTGCGGTGGGGGGGGTCGCGTCCTGGTAGCACTGCCCGACCGGGACCTGCTCGTCGCCGGCTCGCTGAGCCCGGGCGACGCCGATTTCGCGGGCCAGTTCGCGGCGTTCGTGGCCGACGTCGCCGGCGACGCCCACGAGCCGATCGACGGCACCCTGTTCGAGCTGATCGGCGACGAGAACGAGCTGGTCCGATACGCCCCCGCGCCAGCCGCGGATGCCTGACGACTCCGTCCAGACCGTCCTCGTCGAGATCGATCCGGCGGCGGGCGTCGGCACCGTCACCCTCAACCGGCCGGACGCGCTGAACGCGCTGACCGTGCCGATGAAGGAGGCGCTCGTCGCCGCCTTCCGGCGCCTGGACCGCGAGAAGGCCGTCCGCGCCGTGATCCTTACCGGCGCGGGACGCGCGTTCTGCGCGGGGCAGGACTTGCGCGAGCGGCTCGGGCCGGGGGCGGCGCCGCTCGGCGTCGAGGTGCGCGAGCGCTACAACCCGATCATCCGGGCCATGCGCGGCCTGCCCAAGCCGATCGTCGGGGCGATCAACGGTGTCGCCGCGGGCGCGGGCGCCTCGCTCGCGATGGCCTGTGACATCCGGATCGCCTCGGACGCGGCGACCTTCGCGCTCGCCTTCGGGCGGGTCGGGCTGGTGCCGGACAGCGGCGCGACGTGGTTCTTGCCCCGCCTCGTGGGGGCCGCACGCGCCG
>CAYXVP010000311.1:0-404 GCA_964468305.1 uncultured Anaerolinea sp.
CCTGCTCGGGATCCCGGTGGTCGACGCCGGGGACCACTCCCTCGGCATCATCACCGAGGGCAAGGTCGCCGACGTCCTCCAGGAAGAGGCGACCGAGGACATCGAGCGCCTCGGCGGCTCGCAGCCGCTGAACCTGCCCTATCGCCTGGCCTCGGTGCCGCTGCTCGTCCGCAAGCGCGTCGGCTGGCTGCTCCTGCTGTTCCTCGCCGAGGCGTACACCGGCACCGTTCTTCGGAACTTCGAGAACGAGCTGCAGGCGGTCGTTGCGCTCAGCTTCTTCATCCCGCTGCTGATCGGCACCGGCGGCAACCTGGGCAGCCAGACCGTGACCCTCGTCGTGCGCGCCATGGCCCTCAACGAGGTCGCGTTTAAGGACATCCCCTGACCCGGTTTCCAAGGATCCC
>CAYXVP010000311.1:414-2723 GCA_964468305.1 uncultured Anaerolinea sp.
TTCTGTTTTTTTTTCCGCGCGGCTTTTCGGTCCGGCGGGAACCCTGGCAGGCCAGACCGTGCCCCTGGCTGTGCGCTCCATGGCCCTCAACGCGGTGGCGTTGAAGGACATCGCGTGGCTCGTGTTCAAGGAGCTCCGCGTCGGCCTCGTGATCGGCGCGGTGATGGCGGTCGTCGCGTTCGGGCGCGGATTCACGCTCGGGGTCGGCAACGACATCAGCCTCGTGGTCGCCGTCACGATCCTCGCGATCTGCGTCTGGTCGGCGATCGTGGCGGCCGCCCTGCCGCTGGTGCTGCGTCGCCTCGGCGTGGACCCGGCGGTCGTCTCGGCGCCGTTGATCGCGACGCTCGTCGACGGGACCGGCCTGGTCATCTACTTCGAGATCGCGAAGTTCGTCCTGCGACTTTCGACCTGAGCGATCAGAGCCAGCCGCGGCGCCTGAAGATCAACCACAACCCGACGCTGATCACGATCATCAAGCCGATCGCGAACGGATAGCCCAGGTCCCAACCGAGCTCGGGCATGTTCTGGAAGTTCATGCCGTAGATCGTGCCGACGAGCGTCGGGGCGAAGATGATCGCGGCCCAGGCGGAGATCCGCTTGACCTCCTCGTTCTGGGTGTAGCTCGCCTCGGTCAGCCGCTTGACCTCCTCGTTCTGCGCTTGGTTCACCAGCGTCGCGTTCACCGTGAGGATGTCGGACAGGCTCTGCCGGAAGCCGGCCACACGCTCGGTGACCGTCGTCGCGTGGTCGGCGACGTCGCGCAGATAGCCCTGCAGCTCGTCGTTCGTGCCGTACTTGACGAAGCCGGCGACCAGCACATCGAGCATGCCGTGCAACGGGCGGGTCGAGCGCTGGAACTCGATGACCTCGCCCGACAGCTCGTAGATGCGCCGGGAGACCTGCGGGTCGCCGCGGAAGACCTCGGCCTCGATCTCGTCGATGTCCTTGTCGAGCCCGGCGACGACCGGCGCGAAGCCGTCGACGACGCTGTCGAGGATCGCGTACAGGACCGCTTCGGGTCCCCGCGCCAGGAGCTCGGGGCTCTCCTCCATCCGATGGCGCACGACCGCGAGGTCGGGCGTTCGACTGTGCCTGACCGTGAGCACGAAGTTCGGGCCGACGAAGACGTGGATCTCGCCGAACTCGACCTCCTCGTCGGCGTCGAGGTACGTCGCCGCGCGCAGGACGACGAAGAGGGTGTCGCCATAGCGCTCGATCTTGGGCCGCTGGTGGGCCACGATCGCGTCCTCGACGGCCAGCTCGTGGAGCCCGAACTCCTCGGCCACGGGCCGGAACTGGGCGCCTGTCGGACGAAACAGGCCGATCCACAGCATCGCGTTCTTCGTCGAACGGAGCTGTTGCGCCGCCTCGACGATCGTCGTCGGCGAGCCGACCCGCTTCCCGCCGACGTACAGCCCGGCATCGACCATGCTCTCCTCGACGGGCGCGGCCACGTCCTCGGGGCGCGCCTCCATCGACACCTCCGGCGCGTCCGCGGGGGCGGCGCGGGCGCCGGCGGGGCGACGGCTGGGCAGCAGGAATCGTGGGCGTCGATCTGGCACGGCGACAGGCTAGGCGTTCGGGATTGCGGCGGCGACGGGTCGGCCGCAGCGGGAGCGTCAGGGGGGCTGGCCGCGGGCCGGGCGGGCCGCGTCAGGCCCGGCCTGGCCGCGTCAGGTGGCGTTCGCGGGAACGACCTCGAAGAATGTCCCGACGGCGCGGATGTGGCGGCGCGCGAGGCGGTACACGACGTTGCCGGGGAAGGCGTGCTGGCTCGTGGCGAGGATGGCTCGATCGCGCGCCGGGCCAGTGGGCAGGCGGGTGGCGCGGATCGTGACCGGCGGCGCGCCGTGGAACACCAGATCCGCCGTGCCGGCGGCCTCGAGGTTCAGGGTCCAGGCGACGTCCCCGTTCGGGTGGCCGAGGAACCAATGGCCGCCGTCGGTCAGGAGCCCGAGGAGCACGCCCCTGATGCGGCCGGAACGGCGGCCGGCGACCCGCAGCTCGACGACGTTGCCGAGGCCGACCGACTGCCACCACCGCCGAACGACCGGATCGAGCAGCCGGATGAGCACGTACTGGATGGGTAGGTAGCGGCGCCAGAACCCGGAGGCGCGCGGCGCAGGAAGCTCCACCCGGGCAAGATACGCGCTGATGACCCCCTCGGCGTCCCTCGCCCTGTCGACGCGCGGCCTGCGCAAGAGCTACGGCTCCCGCCTCGCGCTCGATGGCCTCGACCTGTCCGTCCCGAGCGGCGTCGTCTATGGCTTCCTCGGGCCGAACGGCGCCGGGAAGACCACGACCAT
>CAYXVP010000312.1:0-2716 GCA_964468305.1 uncultured Anaerolinea sp.
TCACGGCCCGCTCGACGAAGGCGCGGACATGGGGCTGCATCGCCTCGACGTCCTTCGACAACATCGAGCCCTGGATCCGCGGCACCAGCCCCTCGTAGGTGAGGTTGATGCCGTTGATCTTCACCTTCGTGGGTGCCTTGTGGAGGAAGTCGTCGAGCTCCTTCGCGGTGTAGTCCCGGATCGGCTTGTCCGCGTCGAAGAAGCCGGACTCGCTGTAGAACCGCGTCGACCAACCGTCGGGCGTGAAGCCCGGGACGCGGATCGCGCCGTGGTTCAGCGACTTCGTCTCGTCGTACAGCTGCGTCAGGTCGATCGTGCTTGCCGTGCCCATACCCTCGCAGCGAGGGCACATGCCGCCCGCGACGCTGAAGCTCCGGCTCTCGGTCACGCCCGAGCCGCGGTCGACCTTGATCGCACCCGCGCCGCTGACCGAGGGGATGTTGAACGAGTACGCCTGTGGCCCGCCGATATGCGGCTTCGCGATCCGGCTGAACACGACGCGGAGCAGCGCGTTCGCGTCGGTGACGGTGCCCACGGTCGAGCGGACATTGGCGCCCATCCGCTCCTGGTCGAGGATGATCGCGGTGGTCAGGCCCTCGAGCGAATCGACGTCGGGGCGAGCGAGCGTCGGCATGAAGCCCTGGACGAATGCGCTGTACGTCTCGTTGATCAACCGCTGTGACTCGGCCGCGATGGTGCCGAACACGAGCGAGCTCTTGCCCGAGCCCGAAACGCCGGTGAAGACGGTGAGACGACGCTTCGGGATGTCGAGGCTGACATCCCGAAGGTTGTTCTCGCGGGCGCCGCGGACCTCGATCGAGCCCCAGGCGCTGCCGTCAGCCGCCAGCTGTCAGCCCGCGCCCTTCTTCACGAGATCGGCGATGCGCTGCTCGACGGCCGGGGTCAGCCTGATCAGCGCGAACTCAGTCGGCCACATGTCGCCATCGTCCAGCTTCGCATCGGGCTGGAAGCCGAGGGTGGAGTAGCGGACCTTGAACTTCGACTTGGCCTTGTAAAACGCGATGACCTTGCCGTTCCTGCCCTCGGTGGCGTAGGCGGGCATGCCGTAGTACGTCTTCGGGACGAGCGCGGGGGCGGCTGCCGAGGCGATCTCGTGGATCCTCTGACCCATCGCCCGGTCGTCTGCCGGCATCCGAGCAAGGCTGTCACGGAGATCCTTCAGACCCTCGGCACGTTCCTCGGCCGGGCTGCGGCTGGCCGCGGCCTTGCGCTCGCGAGCCGTCGCGGCGACGGCGGCGCGCTCCGCCTCGTTGAAGACCTTGTCGTCGTTGCGGCTGGCGTATTTGCTCTTCGTCGCTGTCTTGGCTGGCATGAGGGGTTCTCCTTGCTCGATTGGGGCTCAGGCCGATGCCTTCGCGGCTTCCTTGCGCGCCTCGCGCCGAACCGTCGCGGGGCCCTGCTGGAGGATCCGGATGGGGTTCCCGAACGGGTCGCGAACGCCCATGTCAGTTCCGTAGAAGTGGTCGGTGGGCTCCTGCGTGAAGTCGGTCACGCCGCGCTCCTTGAGCTGCGCGTACAGCTCTCGGGCGTCGTCGGTGGTGAACACGAGACCGCCGATCGCGCCCTTCGTGATCAGGTCGCGAATCTGCTCTGCCGTTGCCTCATCGTGGAGCGGAGGTCCCGGCTGCTCGAGCGAGACCTCGGTGGCCTCCCGCTCGCCGGGGACGCGGATCGTTAGCCAGCGGTAGTCGCCCTGCTTGACGTCGTTGCCCTTCTCGAGCCCGAGCTTGTTGACGTAGAAGTCGAGCGCCTCGTCCTTGTCGAGGACGTAGATCGAGGCGACGTTGAGCCTGGTGATCATCCCTGGATTCTCCACTCGTTCGGTTGCTGTCGCGGTTCCCCCTAAGACCGCCATGGGAGACCGCGCTTCTCCAAAACTGCTCGATTGACGCGATCGGGCCAGCTCATCCGCGGCGACGCGCGGTCGCATGGCGGCCAGCTGGACGCAGTGGGGCGCCACGATCGGACCGTTTCCGAGTCGGTAGGCGGAAGGGGTCTCGCCGACGATCCTGGTGAAGGTCCGGCTGAACGTCCCGAGGCTCGTGAAGCCGACATCGAAGCAGACGTCGGTCACGCTTCGCGTCGTCTCGCGGAGGAGGAACATCGAGCGCTCGACCCGTCGCCGTTGCAGGTAGCGGTGCGGGGTCTCGCCAAAGACCGCGCGGAAGCTCCGGCTGAAGTGCGCCGGCGAGACGAACGCCACGGCGGCGACAGCGGGCACGTTAAGTGGCTCGGCGTAGGCGCGGTCCATCGCGTCGCGTGCACGGAGCAGTCGCCGGTTGAAGTCCTCGGTCGCGCGGCTCACCCGGTAACGCTACGCCAATACGGCGGCTCGGCCGCGCGCAGCCGGGCGAGGCCGGCGAGGATCAGCCCGAACCTTGCCCGCCGCGGCCAGGAAGAGGATCGAGAAACTTAGCCACGCCCAGTACCATTTTCCCCCCACAGTCACTTGAAAATGATCGCCGACGCGCTCCACACCCGGCGGAAGTGCGCCGGCGGTAGTAACGCTAGGAGTGACGAGCGGTGCGTCGATTCGTTGATCGTCGGCCAACAGCGCTCCCGGCTGATGGGGATACTGCGATGTCGGCATTCCTGTGATGGTATATCCCATCGTGGCTGGGCGCGGCAGCCGAGGGTCAATAGGTGGCTGTGGCGACGATGGGTACTGCGGAACGGGCAGCGGCTTCGAGTAGGT
>CAYXVP010000313.1:0-2712 GCA_964468305.1 uncultured Anaerolinea sp.
CTCCGCGACGGGTTGCAGACCCGTGGCCACACCCTCGTCTCCGAGACGGACACGGAGGCGATCGCCCACCTCATCGAAGAGGTGTACGACGGCGACATCGCCGACGCCTCGCGGGCGGCGCTGCGCCGGCTCGAGGGCGCGTACGCGCTGGCGGTCATGCATCGCGACGAGAATGATCGACTCGTCGGCGCGCGCAAGGACGTGCCCCTCGTGGTCGGGCTCGGAGAGGGCGAATCGTTCCTCGCCTCCGACGTCGCCGCGATTCTCGCCCACACCCGGCAGGTGATCTTCCTCGAGGAGGGGGACGTCGCGGACCTGCGCCCCGCGGGCGTGATCGTGACCGACATCGACGGGCGGCCCGTGGAGCGGGTCGCCGAGACGATCGAGTGGACGGCCGAGGCCGCCGAGAAGGGCGGCTACGAGCACTTCATGCTGAAGGAGATCCACGAGCAGCCGGAGGCGCTGCGCCAATCGCTGACCGGCCGGATCTCGCGTGCCGGTCGCATCCAGACCCCGGAGCTCGAGCCGGTCGCGGAGGCTGTTCGGGAGGCCACGCGGGTCGA
Source organism: uncultured Anaerolinea sp. (assembly GCA_964468305.1). Taxonomy (GTDB): domain Bacteria; phylum Chloroflexota; class Limnocylindria; order Limnocylindrales; family CSP1-4; genus UBA5189. Next base: position 564 of record CAYXVP010000313.1, read on the forward strand.
GCTCGTGGCCTGTGGCACCGCCTCGTACGCGGCGCTGGTCGGGGCGGGCGCGATCCAGGCGCTCTGGGCCCGCGCGGGGCGGTGGAAGGTGGGGTCCGAGTTCGGGTACGGCCCGCCGCCGGTCGTCGAGAAGAGGCTCGGCATCGCCGTGACCCAGTCCGGCGAGACGGCCGACACGATCGCCCGGAGGCGACTCGCACGCGAGCGCGGCTGCCCGATCATCGCGGTGACCAACACGCTCGGCTCGGCGATCACGCGCGAGGCCGACGCGGTGCTCTTCCTGCAGGCCGGTCCCGAGATGGCGGTGGCGGCGAGCAAGACGTTCGTGACCCAGGTGACGACGCTGGTCGTGCTCGCGGCCGGGATTGCGAAGCTGCGCGGCACCCTGACCGAGGACGCCGAGGCAGAGCTGGTGGCAGGGCTGCAGGCACTTCCGGCCGGGGCGTCGAAGGCGCTCGATTCGAGCATGCGACTGGCTGCCGAGCTCGCCCGTCGGTACGTCAACTCGCGTGGCTTCATGTTCGTCGGGCGGGGCGCCAGCTTCCCGACCGCCCTCGAGGGCGCCCTCAAGCTCAAGGAGATCAGCTACGTCCACGCCGAGGGCTACCCGGCCGGCGAGCTCAAGCACGGCCCGATCTCGCTCCTCGACGCCGAGTGCCCGCTCGTCGCGGTCGCGACGCGCTCGTCGACGTACGACAAGCTCGTCTCGAACGTGATGGAGGGTCGCGCGCGCGACGCCCGCGTCATCGCCGTCGCGACCGAGGGCGACGAAAACATCCGGCGGATTGCCGACGACGTGTGCTGGGTGCCGGACTGCCCGGAGCTGTTGAGCCCGGTGCTCGCGATCATCCCGCTCCAGCTGTTCGCCTACCACGTCGCGCTCGCGCGAGGAACGGACGTCGACCAGCCGCGCAACCTGGCGAAGTCGGTCACGGTCGAGTAGTCCTCGACCGATGGCGTCGCGGAGCTCCGCCTCGGACCTCGGAGGGACCTCCGGCGACGCCCGGGTTCTGCCTCCCGCGGGCACGACGGAATTGGGCATCGACATCATCAAGGTCGAGCGGATCGGTCGCACCCTGTCCCGCTTCGGACGGCGGTTCGCTCGCCGCGTGCTGACGCCCGCCGAGGACCGCTACGTGCGCGATCGGCCGGAGACGCTCGCCGGGCGCTGGGCGGCAAAGGAGGCCGTGAGCAAGGTCCTCGGGCTCGGCGTCCGCGGGATCGGCTGGACCGAGATCGAGATCGAGCGGCTGCCGACCGGCCAGCCCGCGGTTCGCCTCCACGGTCGGGCCGCGCGGCGTGCCGAACAGCTGGGCATGGACCGCGTCGCGGTCTCGATCAGTCACGAGGACGAGTACGCCGTCGCCATCGCCTTCGGGGTGCGAACGACGGGCGGCCGGTTCCTGTTCCCGCCGGGCATCGAGGAGCGCCTCGACGACCGGGAGCGGCGGATCCTGGCCCGCATGGAGCGGCTGCGTGACCTGGCCGCGACGGCCGCGAAGGTCGACGGCGATGGCTGACCGCCGGCCGCTCGGCTTCGGTCGCCACGAGGCCGCTGTGGCCAGCGCCACCGCCGAGCCGGCCGTTCCGACGATGGACGACAAGGCCGCCGCGGCGCTGCTGCCGGAGCGGCCCGCGCGTGGCCACAAGGGCACCTTCGGCAAGGTTCTCGCGATCGCCGGCTCGCTCGACTACGCCGGCGCGGCCCTGCTCGTGTGCCGGGCCGCGGGCCGCGCGGGAGCCGGGCTCGTGACGCTGGCGGTTCCCGAGTCGCTCCAGCCGCTCTTCGCGGCCAAGGTCGTCGAGGCGACCACCATGGCCCTGCCGGAGGACGACGTCGAAGAGGTCGATCCCGAGCCTGCGATCGCCCGGATCCTCGATCACGATCACGACGCGATCGTCCTCGGCCCGGGCCTGCGGCCGGGCCTTGCGACGACCGAGCTGGTGCGCATGCTCCTCCATGCCCCCGAGGACGAGCCCGAGCCGCCGCCGATGGTTCTCGACGCAGAGGCACTCCGATCGATGGCCACGCTCGGCGAGTGGTGGGCCGGCTCGCTGCGGCCATGCGTCCTGACGCCCCATTCGGGCGAGTTCCAGCGGCTCCGCGCGGGCGCGGGCGTGGGCCCCGAGACCGACGGCGACGTGTCCG
>CAYXVP010000314.1:0-2709 GCA_964468305.1 uncultured Anaerolinea sp.
CATCTGAGACCGTGACGGGGCCCACGCGCCGAGCCACCGCGGGGACCTCGCTCCGACGCGACCGCGAGGGGGCCTTCGACTTCGAGCCGCACCGCTGCTTCGCCTGCGGCGAGCTCAACGACCACGGCCTCCGGCTCGCGATCCACACGGATCCGGCCGGCGCCTGGACCGAGACGACGCTCGACTCGAGGTTTCAGGGCTGGGAGGTGGTCGCGCACGGCGGGATCGTGTGCACGCTCCCCGACGAGGTCATGGCCTGGGCGGTCATCGGCCGCGGAACCTGGGGCGTGACGGCGCGGCTGACCGTCACCTTCCGGCGACCGATCCCGGTCGGGCGCGCCATTCGTGCCGAGGGCTGGGTGGTCGACGAGAATCGGCGGGCCCATCGCGCCGAGGGCCGCGTCGTCGACGCCGCGACCGGCGAGGTCCTCGCAGCAGCCGAGTCGACCTTCGTCGCAGTGCCACCGGGTGAGGTGGAGCGGCTCAAGGCGCGCTACGGGATGCGCCGCCTGGCGGAGGTGTCTGCTCCGGCCGAGGGACCCGATATCACCGGGCACGTGGACAACCCAGCGCCGGTGGGCGGGCGGTGATGAGCCCGTGGACGGTCGCGCCTGGGACGACAGCAGGCGAGCACGCGGCGGCGATCCTCGACCAGCGCGAGGCCCGGGCGACGGAGCTCGGAACGGCCATTGCCTGGCTCACCGGTGACCCGGCTGCGCTCGCAAGGGCGCTCCACGATGCCTTCGCCGAGTTGGCCGATCCGGAGTACAGAGCGGGCCAGGCATTTGTCGCGCCGGGCATCGGGCCCACCCACGGGGTCCGTACGCCGTTGCAGGTGGGGCTGCGAAGGGCCTTCGAGAAGGCCTCGCGGCGCGCCTCCCCGTCGGAGCTGCTGCTCGTCTGCGACCGCCTGCTCCGCGAGCCTGAGCGCGAGGCCCGCTGGTTCGCCATCTCCACCCTGCGGCGGACCCTCCCGGCGCAGCCCGAGCGGACGTGGCAGCTCCTCCGGCGCGCGGCCGCGGAAGCCGACGACTGGATCACCGTCGACGACCTCGCGCACCCGTTCGGGAAGGGCATCCTGGCGGAGCCGTATCGCTGGGCGGAGCTGGAGCAGCTGACCGTCTCGCCATCGCGCTGGGAACGCCGCCTCGTCGGCTCCACGATCGCGACGATGCCGTACGTCAACCGGCGCCTCGGTCGCGCGCCGGAGGTGCCGGGGCATGCGCTGCCGCTCCTCGGCACCTTGATCGGCGACGCCGACCCGGACGTCCAGAAGTCGCTGTCGTGGGGCTACCGGTCGATGGCGATCGTCGATCCGGCGGCCACGACACGGGCCCTCGAGCAAGAGGCAGCAATGGCGGCCGAGCGCGACGACGGCCATCGAGCCTGGGTCGTGCGGGACAGCCTGTCGAAGATCGAGCCAGGGGCCGCAGCTCGCATCCGGGCGACTCTCGCGAAGGTCCGCCGCCGCTCCGGCGCGCCCGCCACTTCCGAAGCGTCGGAGCTCGCGAGCCGGTTCGCGGGCATGGGCCTCGGCCGGCGCATGCCCGAGCCACCGCTGATCTGATGCCGAGGAACGATCGATGACCGACAACCCCGGCGAGGTCCGCGCGGTTCGCGTCGAGGACGAGATGAAGGTCTCGTACCTCGACTATGCGATGAGCGTCATCGTCTCCCGCGCGCTGCCCGACGTGCGCGACGGCCTGAAGCCCGTCCATCGCCGGATCCTGTTCACGATGGGCGAGATGGGGCTCTCGGCGACGAGCTCCTATCGGAAGTGCGCCGCCATCGTCGGCGAGGTCATGGGCAAGTACCACCCGCACGGCGACGTCGCCCTCTACGACGCCCTCGCCCGGCTCGCCCAGGACTTCTCGATGCGCTACCCGCTGGTCGACGGCCAGGGCAACTTCGGCTCGGTCGACGGCGATCCGCCGGCGGCGATGCGCTACACGGAGGCGCGACTCACGGCGGTGTCGGCCGAGCTCCTCGCCGACATCGACAAGGAGACCGTCGACTTCGAGGACAACTACGACGGGACCCAGAAGCAGCCGACCGTCCTGCCGTCGAAGCTGCCGAACCTGCTCGTCAACGGCTCGACCGGCATCGCCGTCGGCATGGCCACGAACATCCCGCCGCACCATCTCGGTGAGATCGTCGACGCCACCGTCGCCCTGATCGACGACCCGGACATCACCTCCGACGAGCTCTGCGAATACGTCAAGGGCCCGGACTTCCCGACCGGCGGGACGATCTACCGCTTCGAGCAGCCGCGGAACGTCGCCGGCGAGTGGGAGACGGTCGACGCCATCCGGACGATTTACCCCCACGGCCGGCGTCGCGGCCTGATTCGGGGGGCGGGCCCCGTCCGGGGCTGGGGGGGGGGGGTCCTGGTGGGGCAGGGGGCTCGGGGAAACGGGCGGCCGGATCGGCAAGCGCTTCGCGGAGGCCGAGGGGAAGGTGCGCGTGCAGGCCGTGCGCGTCGCGCGTCACCTCGTCTGGCCCGAGGTCGAGCGCGACTTCATCTCGCTGGTCGACACCGACGGCGAGTGGCAGGTCCGGCAGGAGGCGCTGCGCGGCCTCGAGGACATGGGCACCGTGAAGTGCCTGACGACCGTCTTCGACGGCTGGCGCGCCGAGACCGCGCCCGACCGGCGCAGCCGCTACCTCCGCGTGCTCGTCAAGATCGTCGGCAAGGACTGCGGCGCCGAC
>CAYXVP010000315.1:0-2705 GCA_964468305.1 uncultured Anaerolinea sp.
CGCCGCGGCGACCGCCGCTCCGACGCCGACTCCAGCGCCGACGCCCAGCCCGACCGCGGCGCCCACCGCTGCGCCGGGCCCGACCCAGTTCCCCGGCTCCGCGAACAACGTCCCGACCATCGGTCAGATCGGTGGCATCGCCCTCGCGCTGGAGGCCAAGTTCGGGCCGATCGAGGAGCAGGCGAAGCTGAGCTCGATCGGCGCGGTGGTCAGCTCCGACCTCATCCAGCAGGCGGTGATCCTCATCCTCGTCGGCTCGCTCGGCATCCTCGCCTGGATCACGATCCGCTTCCGGGACGTGAAGTTCGGCATCACCGCCCTGGTGGCGCTGCTCCACGACGTGATCGTCGTGGTCGGTATCTTCGCGATCCTCGGGACCCTGTTCGGCGTCAAGATCGACGGCCTGTTCGTCACCGCCATGCTGACCGTCATCGGCTTCAGCGTTCACGACACGATTGTCGTCTTCGACCGGATCCGGGAGAACCGGGCGCGCCACGCCGGCGAGCCGTTCGCCGAGGTCGTGAACCACTCGATCCTGCAGACGTTCGGCCGGTCGATCACGACGAGCTTCACGGTCGTGCTGACCCTGACGACGCTGCTCCTCTTCGGCGGCTCGGCGACGCAGGAGTTCGTGCTCGCCCTGCTGATCGGCATCATCTCTGGGACGTATTCGTCGATCTTCAACGCAGCGCCCCTGCTCGTCGTGTGGCAGGAGTGGGAGGACCGGCGTCGTGGCCGGCTCGCGACCCCCGGCGCGCGGCGCGTCACCGCCTGACCGACGAAAAGCGGCGGTGCAGCGCCGCGTGTCATCCTGACGCCGTGCTGGTCCCGCGCTCCCGGTGGCGCTTCCCGACCCCGACGACGATTCCATCGGCGCTGCTGGCGGCCGGCCCGGAGCTGGGCCTCGGGCCGCGCGCGATGACCATCCTGGCGGCGCGCGGAGTGACATCCGACGACGAGATTCGTCGGTTCCTGGGCGACCCGGCGGGCTCGCTGCACGATCCAACGCGGTTGCCCGACGCGGCGATCGTCGTCGAGCGAATAACGCGGGCGCGCTGGCGCGGGGAAGCCGTCCTCGTCTTCGGCGACTTCGACGCCGACGGCATCACCGGGCTGGCGATCATGACGCTGACCCTCCGCCGGCTCGGAATCGAGGTCATTCCGTATGTCCCGTCGCGGCTCGAGGAGGGGCATGGGGTGTCGCTGGCGGCGATCGAGGCGGCGCGGGCGGCGGGGGCCCGATTGATCGTGACCGTCGACACGGGCTCCTCGAGCCTGACCGAGGTCGCCGCTGCGAACGACTCCGGCATCGACGTCATCGTCACCGACCATCACCGCGTCCCCGCCGAGCTGCCGGCAGCCCTGGCGATCGTCAACCCGCACCGCCCCGACGCCGACTATCCAGAGAGGCGGCTCGCCGGCAGCGGCGTCGCGTTCACGCTCGCGCGGCTGCTGGTCGGTGACGCAGCGCTCGCGTTCGCGGACCTCGCCGCGATCGGGACGGTGGCGGATCTCGCGCCCGTGCTGGGCGAGAACCGGGCGATCGTCCGCCTCGGGCTGGAGCTGCTCCGCGCGGCCCCGCGACCCGGCCTCGCGGCGCTGCTCTCTGCCGCGAGCCTGGAGCCGGCGAACGTGGATCTCGAGTCGCTGGCGTTCACCATCGCGCCGCGACTGAATGCCGCCGGTCGCGTGGGGGAGGCGTTCGATGCGGCCCGGCTGCTCCTGGCCGAGGACGCCGAGGAAGCGGCGAATCTCGCGGCAATGCTGGACGCCGCCAACTCGTCGCGCCGGGACCTCATGCGCACCGTCGTGGCCGAGGCGCGCACCTCGGCCGACGCGGTCGACGACGCGCCCGCGACGATCGTTCGCGGCCCGTGGCCGGTGGGCATCGTCGGGCTCGTGGCGTCGCGCCTCGCCGAGGAGCGCCGTCGGCCGGCAATCGTCGGGGCCGAGATCGGCGATGTCGTCCGCGCCTCGTGCCGCAGCGGCGGCGAGCTGCACCTGGCGGATGCGCTCGCCACCTGCGGCGACCTCCTGCTCCGGCACGGCGGTCACGCGGGTGCGGCCGGCTTCGAGATTCGGTCGGAGGACTGGCCCGCGTTCCGCGAGCGATTCCTTGCGCTGGCCGCGACGGTCACGCCGCCCGATCCAGTGCCGGCGCAGCCGATCGATCTGGCGGTTCGCGCGCGCGACGTCGACTACCCGCTGTACCGTGACCTGCTCCGACTGGCGCCCTTCGGGAGCGGCAACCCGGAGCCGATGGTCGCGATCCTCGGGCTCACCGTGACGCGCGCACGAGAGGCCGACGGCGGCCACAGCCAGCTCGTCCTGAAGCGTCGACTCGACGTGCTCGACGGCATCGCCTTCGGCTGGCCCGAGCTCTCCCGCGAGGTCGCCGAAGGGGACGCGATCGACGTCGTCGCCCGGCTGATGAGCCGCCGTTTCGGGGGCATCGAGTCGCTCCAGCTGGACATTCGCGACGCCGCGCCCTCGGGAAGCCACCCCGAGGCGCGCGCGATCCTCGGCGCGGAGCCGGTCCCGGTCGGGCCGGGTCCAACCGTCGAGATGGCGCCGGCGAGCTGAGCGGACGATGACCCGGGCACAGCCGCCGGCGCGCGGTGAACAGCCACCGGCACGCGGAGGACAGCCGCCCGCACGCGGCGAACCGCCGCCGCAGCCTGGCATGCACGGCCCGGTCGTCCTGG
>CAYXVP010000316.1:0-660 GCA_964468305.1 uncultured Anaerolinea sp.
GGCTTCCGCCCGTCCGGCTGGCCCGTCGCCAACGGGCGCCGCCGTGGCTCCGGGTGCCGGCGGATCGTCCCCGTGCGGAGGCCGGCCAGCATCGGCGCCGAGATCGCGCCCGTGAATGCGCCGGTCGCCTCGTGGTGGACGTCCTGCGCGCCGACCGCGACGCCGCTCCCGTCCGCGGCCTCGACAGCCGGGCCGGCGAGGGCGTTCCGCACGGCCGCGAGGCAGACGTAGGGCGGGCACAGCACCCGGACGACGCGGTCGACCCGCGACCGGGCCGCGATCAGGCGCGCCAGCTCGCCCGCGTCCGCGGGGGTGGTGTGCATCTTCCAGTTGCCTGCCACGATCACCGGTCGCATCGACCGAATCATGCCAGCGCGAGCCGCTCGATCCGCTCCAGAGCGCGCTGCACCGCAGAACGATGCATCGCCAGTCGATCGGCCAGCTCGCCGAGCGTGGCCTCGGGCGTGTCCCATCGGGCGGCGGCGACGGCCCGCACCGGCGCCGACTGCGTTGCCAGCCGGCCATCCTTCGCGAGCGTGGCGATCGCCTCGAGCTGGCGGCCGGCCGCTTGCACCGTCCGCGCGAGGTTCGCCGACTCCGCGTTGATGACCCGGTTCAGCTCGCCGCGGAGGGTCCGCGCGACCTGCCGTGTCTCGATCT
>CAYXVP010000316.1:673-2694 GCA_964468305.1 uncultured Anaerolinea sp.
CCCAGGCGCCGCAGGAGCAGCTGCACGTGCTCGGCGCTCTTGAGGGTGACGACGCCTTGGCCGCGCCGGACGCGCCAGCCGGCCGTGAGCCCGGCCTCGCGTAACCAGCCGCCGAGCCGGGAGGCCTCCGCCGCGTCGACGACGAGCTCGAGATGGGTGCGGCCGTTGGCGAGGCTCAGCGAGCCGCGGGCGAGGAAGCGTCCGCGCAGCCAGGCCATGCGGCAGTGCTCGGGCCGACCCGGCCAGTCGAAGGGCTCTGCGCGTGCGGGGCTGGCCGTGCGCCGGGCCAATCGCACGGCAAGGCGGGCAAGCGCTGCATCGCGCCAGCGATCGCCGAGGTCGAGACCGGCACGTTCCGCCTCGCGGTCGCAGTCGCGCGCCGGATCGATGCCGGCGAGCTCTGCCCGAAGCGCCTGGACGAGGTCGAGCTCGGTCCCGGACACCTACGCGGTCCGCGCGACGCGTTCGCGGCGGACGGCCGGACCCTCGCGCTCGATGGCGCGGAGAATCGCGCTCGCGAGCCGCTCGGGGTCGTGGTGGTGCGGCTCGGCGAGGCTGGCCACGCCGTCGGTGGCGAGATGCGGCGGAGCGTCGACCTTCGGCGGCCAGCGCAGCTTCACCGCGTCGGCCGGCCACGGCGCGGCTTCGCCGTCGAACCGGTCGTTGGCGATGACGAGGTCGACGATGTCCGGTTGCGTGTGCGCGAGCAACGCCTCGACGTGATCGGCCAGGTCGAAGCCCTCGGTCTCGCCGACCTGCATGGCGACATTGCATGCGTAGACCCGGATCCCCGGCGCGGCCGCCACGGCCCGGCGGATGGCGGGGATCAGGAGGACCGGCAGCACGCTCGTGAACAGGCTGCCGGGACCGAGCACCACGATCTCCGCGTCGGCGATCGCGGCGAGCGCGTCCTCGGCGGCCGCCACGTTCCGCGGCTCGATCCAGACGCGTTCGATTCCGGCGGTGCGCATGATCGTGGACTGCCCGGTCACCGTGACGCCGTCATTGGTCCGCGCGACGAGGTTGATCGGCGTCGCCGAGGCCGGCACGACCTTGCCGCGGACGGCCAGCACGCGGTTCATGCGCCGCACGCCCTCCTCGAAGTCGCCGCCCTCGATCGCGGTCATCGCCGCGAGCAGCAGGTTGCCGACGGGGTGCCCGCTCAGCCCTCCGGGCGACGTCTCGACGAGCCCGCTCTCGGCCCGCTCGAAGCCCGGGAATCGGTAGCCAAGCAGGTCGGCCATCAGCGGCTCGGCATCGGCGAGGGCCGCGATGCAGTTGCGGATGTCGCCGACGGGCGGGATGCCGAGCTCCGCCCGGAGGGCACCGGAGGAGCCGCCATCGTCGGCCACGGTCACGATCGCGGTGAGGTTGCTGCTGTGCTCCTTGAGGCCGCGCAGCAGCGTCGAGAGCCCTGTCCCGCCGCCGATGGCGACGATCCGTGGACCGCGGGCCAGGAAGCGCTTCTGGTAGATGACGTCGGCGATCGGCGTCTCCTCGTCGGCCCGGAGCGGCTCGGTCAGGGCCTGGGCGAGCCGCCACGCCCCGACGGCGAACAACCCGACCCCGAGCGTGCCGAACACCGCCCCTCGGAGCCAGACGGGCAGGAACTGCAGGGTCACGACGTCGAGAACGGACTGGGCGAGCCCGCCGGGCTGCAGGCCCACCGACAGCTGCCGGAGGACGTGCGCCACGCCAAGGGCGAGCAGGAGCAGGCCCGCGAACATGAGCAGCAGCCAGCGTTTGACGCCGATGCCCGGCTCGAGCCAGCGCCGCAGCCTCATCCGGTCAGCCTCGCCGGCCTCACTTGCGCTCGAGCTCGCGGTGGAAGACCTCGACCGGCTCGTGGCCCTCCTCGCGCAGCCGGCGGGCGAGCTCCTCGGCAAAGACGATCGAGCGGTGCCGGCCGCCGGTGCAGCCGACGCCGATGGTGAGGCGGCTCTTGCCCGCCTCGGCGAACGCCGGGATGCTGAACTCGAGCAGGCGGTCGATGAGGTCGAGATACTCGGTCGCTCCGGGCT
>CAYXVP010000317.1:0-2166 GCA_964468305.1 uncultured Anaerolinea sp.
CTCGCTCGGATCCCAAGGGACGGCTCGACCAAGGACTAAAGCCGCCGCGGCACGTTCGCCTGCGACGGAGTCGCTCGTGGGCCCGCCAGCAACGGCCGCGCCCCTCGGTGGACACCCAAAACCGGCCAGTAGTGGACAGCTCAAAACCGGCCAGCTCATGTAGCGGCGCCCGGACGTAGACGAAGGCCGCCGGCCCGTGGTCGGCGAGGTTGGGCTCGATTACGCGACCGTAATCGGCGGCCCCCCGATCAGTGGCAGGACCCGGGTCTGGCGTCGTCTGGATCGGCGTGCCCAATGGCGGCCTACCCGCCGGCGCCGAGAGGAGCAGACCGAGGGCGAGCACGACTCCGGCGTGGAGCGAGCGGCGCTGGCGCGATCCGGGCTGGGCCACTTCCGCCTCGACTCGATCGGCCGCCGGGGAACGCACGCCTCCGCGAGCGCCTGGCCGAGCGTCGCCGACCCTACGCGCGCGGCGCGCACGGGACAGCCGTACGGAAGTACCGAGAAGGGTGGTACCGGGTGGTGCGGTCTCGTCCTGTGCGGTCTGGTGTGGTCTTGTGCGGTCTCCTGAACGAACGGCCGGCGACCCCTCAGCGCCGCGGGGCGGCGCTGCCTGGCGGGTCCGACGAGCACGGCTGGTCCGAGTCTGGGAGCGTCCCGCCCTTCGTCGGGTCGCACGGCACGCTCGTCTCGATCGGTCCGGTGATGCCGCCCTGGTAGTCGGTGATCACGAGCAGGAACTCCAGCCGGTCGAGCGGCGCCGCCGGCTCCAGGAACACCGTCTGCACGACCTCGTTCGGGTCACGCTTGACGTCGACCACGCGCCCGATGAGCAGGCCCTTCGGATACGGCGAGCGGATCCCACCCTCGAGCTCGATCCCCGCCGTGAACACCTCCTCGCCGATCGTGACCTCGGCGGCCGCGTCGACGTCCTGCATGATCAGCGCCCCGCCGAGCTGGCCGATGACCTTGCCGATCTTGGTCGAGCTGAGCAGCTGGCCGATGACCGTCGACGTCGAGTCGCTGATCAGGACGACGTGGGCGAACGTCGGCCCGACGTCGCTGATGCGGCCGACCAGCGCGCCACCCGCGGCGATGACCACCATCCCCGGCGACAGGCCGTCGTCCGAGCCGCGGTCGATGACGATCGCCCGTTTCGCCTCGCTCGACGCCCGGGCGATGACCGAGGTCGCGACGGTATGGAAGTCGAGCCCATTGCGGAGCTGCAGGAGGCCGGTCAGCTGCTCGTTCTCGCGCTTCATCTCGGCCGCGGCCCGGCCCTCGGTCTGCAATCGCTCGTTGTCCAAGCGCAGCTCCGTGTTTTCCTGGCGCAGTCGGTCGATCTCCGCGATCGTCGCCGCGATCGACGACACATCGCGGGCGATGTTGCCGACGAACACCTGGACCGGCTTGAACGCGAACGCGACGCCGTTCTGGACATCGCGCACGAACGGGTTGGACGAGATCGTCACGAGGACGAACGAGACGACGAGCAGGACCGCGTAGACGATCGCCCGGCGACGCAAGGTCTTGCTCGCGAGCAGGGCGCTCATCGCCCGGCGGCTCCGTTGCGCCCTAGCGCAGAGGTCGCGAGTAGGTCTCGGTCACCAGGACGCGATTCATCCCGCCGAGATCCTGGAGGACCTCACCGGTGCCCCGGACGACGCAGGTCAACGGGTCGTCGGCGACGTGCACCGGCATCTGGGTCGCCTCGGCGACACGCTTGTCGAGCCCGGCCAGCAGCGCACCACCACCGGCCAGGACGATGCCCTGGTCCATGATGTCGGCGACCAGCTCCGGCGGTGTCTCCTCGATCGTGTCGCGGATGGTGTCCACGATCTGCTGGACCGACGGCTCGATCGCTTCCCGAATCTGGTCCGCCCCCACCTCGACGCTGCGGGGCAGGCCTGTCAGCAGGTCGCGGCCGCGCAGGTTGACCCGACCGGCGTCCCACTCCCCCGGCGACGCAGAACCGATCGCGATCTTGATGTCCTCGGCGGTCCGCTCGCCGAGGTAGAGGTTGTACTCGCGTCGGGCGAAGTTGACGATGTCGACGTCCATCTCGTCGCCGCCGATGCGGATGCTGCGGCTCACGACGATGCCCCCGAGGCTGATGCCGGCCACCTCGGTCGGCCCGCCCCCCATGTCGACCAGGAGGCATCCGGG
>CAYXVP010000317.1:2176-2674 GCA_964468305.1 uncultured Anaerolinea sp.
GCACGGGGCGCCGGAGGCGGTTGCGGGGTGCCTCGGTCGGGCTGCCGCCGATGTCGCCGATGGGGTTGCCGGAGGGTTCGCTGACCGGCAGCCCTGCGCCGACCGCCGCGGCCATCGGCTCCTCGATGAGGCGCGCCCAGCGGGCGCCGGCGTTGAGCGCGGCATCGAGCACGGCCCGCTTCTCGACCTCGGTGACGCCGGAGGGAATGCCCACGATCATGCGCGGCCGGGGCAGCAGCCCGATGCGGTCGTGCACCTTGTCGACGAAGTACCGGATCATCTGCTCGGTGACGTCGAAGTCGCTGATGACGCCGTCCCGCAAGGGCCGGATGGCCACGATGTTCGCGGGGGTGCGGCCGACCATGCGCTTGGCCTCGGCGCCGATGGCCAGGACCCGCTTCGACCGCGCCTCGATCGCGACCACCGACGGCTCGCTGAGGACGATGCCGCGGTCCCGGACGTGGACCGGGGTGTTTGCGGGGCCGGGGTCGATCCCGG
>CAYXVP010000318.1:0-2668 GCA_964468305.1 uncultured Anaerolinea sp.
GTGGCGCCCGACGCGCCGACCGCGCGTTCCGCATCGGCGGCGACGAGTTCGCCGTGCTGCAGCCGCACACCAACCTCGACAGCGCCACGCTGGCCGCCCACCGGCTGCTGGCCGCGGCGCTCGACGGCGCCCCGGCGGGCGAGGGCCGGCCCTTCTCATTCTCTGCCGGCGTGTCCGCGTTCCCGACGCCGAGCACCAACGGCTCGCGCCTGTTCCGGCATGCCGACGCCGCGCTGTACTGGGGCAAGCGGCACGGCCGCACCGACGTGCAGGCCTATGACCCTGACCGGCACGGCCAGGCGGGCGACGAGCGCAACTCGGCCGAGCTGACGGCGGCCGTCGCGTCCGTCGCCTCGAATCGCGTGATCTCGGCCGTGTACCAGCCGATCTTCTCGCTTGCCACCGGTGTGGTCGTCGGGCACGAGGGGCTCGTCCGCCCCGGCCCGGGCTCCGGCTTCCTCGACGCCGAGGCGTTGTTCACCGCCGCCGAGGCGACGGGCAAGACCGCCGAGCTCGATCACGCCTGCTTCGAGGTGGTCGCCTCCGGCGCCGCGAGCGCAGTGCCCGGCAGCCGCTACCTCGCCGTCAACGTCTCGCCGAGGACCCTCGAGTCGGCCGAGTTCAACGTCGGCCGCCTCGTGTCGACCTTCACCCGATTCGGGATCCCGGCCTCGAACCTCGTGCTCGAGCTGACGGAGCGCGAGATCGTCGAGGACATGGAGCGCCTGCGCCACAACATCGACGCCTGCCGGCGTGCCGGCATCCGGATCGCTGCCGACGACGTCGGCGCCGGCAACGCCGGCCTGCGCATGCTGAGCGAGCTGACCTTCGACCTCGTCAAGATCGACCTGAGCCTGGTCCAGAGCGGTGTGCTCCGCGAGTCGTCGATGGCCGTCCTCGGCGCGCTGCGGGAGCTCGCCGACCGCTCGTCCGCCACGATCGTCGCCGAGGGCATCGAGACGGCCGACCAGCTGCAGGCCGTTCGCGACCTGGGCCTCACCGCCGGTCAGGGCTACCTCCTCGGGCGGCCGATCCGGGCGCTCGCGATCGAACCCGCCGACATCGCGGCGCTCATCGCCTCCGACCTCGACCGTCGCCGTGAGATGCTGGGGGTCGTCGAGCCCGCCGCCTAGCGAGGCGACACCGGCGCGACCGTACACTCGCCGCCGTGGCGGTCGAGACACGGACGCGGACGGCGGCGGACCTGCTCGTCGCCGGCCTCGAGGCTGAGGGCTGCGAGTACGTTTTCTCGGTACCCGGCGAGGAGACGCTGGACGTCCTCGAATCGCTCTCCCGCTCGGCATCGATCCGGCACATCACCGTCCGGCACGAGCAGGGCGCCTCGTTCATGGCCGACGTGTACGGGCGCCTCACGGGTCGTGCCGCGGTGGCGATGGGCACGCTTGGGCCGGGGGCCACGAACCTCCTGACCGGCATCGCGGACGCCTTCCTCGACCGCGCCCCGATGGTCGCGATCACCGGCCAGGCCTCCTCGGACAAGCTGCACAAGGAGGCCCACCAGGTCGTCGACATCGTCGAGATGTTCCGGCCGGTCACGAAGTGGAACGTGCGCATCGAGCGCATCCCGGCGATCCCCGAGATCGTGCGCAAGGCCTTCCGCGTCGCGACCCTGGAGAAGCCGGGTCCGACGCACTTGGAGCTACCAGAGAACGTCGCCGGCGCGGAGCTCGGTGCCGAGGATCCGGCTACGCCGATCCGCCCAGGCAGGGTGTACCTGCCCGAGCCCACCGATGACGCCATCTCGCGCGCCGCGCGCCTGATCAACGAGGCGGAGCGGCCAATCGTCCTCGCCGGCAACGGCGTGCTTCGCCGGCGTGCTTCCCCCGGGCTGCGGGCCCTCGCCAAGGGCCTGCACGTGCCGGTCGCCGCGACGTTCATGGGCAAGGGCGCGGTGGACGATCGGTCGCATCTCTCGCTGATGGCCGTGGGTCTGCAGGCGCGCGATCACGTGCTCACCGGCTTCGACCGAGCCGACCTCGTGATCTGCGTCGGCTACGACCTCGTCGAGTACGCGCCGGGGCGCTGGAACCCGGATGGGACGAAGCGGATCATCCACATCGACACGCAGCCTGCCGAGGTCGACGCCCAGTACCAGCCGGCGGTCGAGCTCATCGGCGACATCGGCGTGGCGCTCACCAAGCTGCTCGAGGCGGCGCTGCCGGGTGGCGTCGGCGGGCGCAGCGCCAGCGAGCGCCACGAATCACGCGAGACGCTCGTGCACGCCGACCTGCGCACCTCGCTGCTGGGCGACCTGACCGTGTGCGTGAACGACGCGGGCTACCCGATCAAGCCCCAGCGCGCGATCTACGAGCTGCGCCGTGCGCTCGGGCCTGAGGACATCGTCGTCAGCGACGTGGGCGCGCACAAGATCTGGGTGGCGCGCCTGTACCAGGCCTACGAGCCGAACACCGTCATCATCTCGAACGGCCTCGCCGCGATGGGCATCTCGTTGCCGGGCGCGATCGCCGCGAAGCTCGTCCACCCCGAGCGGAGGGTCGTGGCGCTGTGCGGCGACGGCGGCTTCCTGATGAACAGCCAGGAGCTCGAGACCGCGAAGCGCATCGGCGCGGCGGTGACGGTCGTCGTCTGGCGTGACAACGGCTACGGGCTGATCGACTGGGAGAATCCCCAATCCTTCGGGCGGCCG
>CAYXVP010000319.1:0-2639 GCA_964468305.1 uncultured Anaerolinea sp.
CATCTACCCGACCGGGGCGCTGGACCCCTACATCCGCACGGCCCTCGACCGGGCGGCCGTGGTCCGGGACCTCTATCGACGCGTCTCGAACGTGCGCCACCCGGACACCTGGCATCCGGTGCTGGTGATCTGCGGGAACTGCGGCAAGGTCGGCACGACGATCGTGACGAAGTGGGACGGGGAGCGGGTCTTCTACGAGTGCCGGCCCGACCTGGTCACGTGGGCCCACGGCTGCGGCGTCTCCGGCTGGGTATCGCCCTTCGGCGGCCGGGCGAAGTTGCCATGGAATCTCGAGTGGGCCGCCCAGTGGTCGCTTTTCGGGGTGACCATCGAGCCATGCGGCAAGGACCTCGCGACCGCGGGCGGGTCGCGCGATCGCTCCGACGCGATCGCGCGCGAGGTCTTCGGCGGTGGCCCGCCGATCAACGGGCCCTACGGGTTCCTCACCGTCGGCGGGGGGAAGATGTGGACGTCGAAGGGACGGGGGACCGCGGCGCATCGGATCGTCGAGGTCCTCCCGCCGGAGCCGCTCCGGACGCTGATGATCCGCTCCCGCCCGAACCATGCCATCGACTTCGATCCCGAGGGCACGGACGCCGTGCCGCGCCAGTTCGACGAGTTCGATCGGTTGGGCGCCGCGGTCGCCGGGCGCGACGTCAAGGGCGAGCTGCCGCTCGGCTTCGAACGCGTCTTCCAGTACGCGCTTCGCGATCCCGCGGCGGACGTCGACGCCGAGGCCGCCGCGTTTCGGGCCGCCTTCTCGCACCTCGCCTTCCTGGTCCAGGTTCCGGGCGCCGACATCCCCGGGTTGATGGCCGCCGAGAAGGGGGAGCCGCTTGACGACCGGGAGCGGGCGATCCTCGACGAGCGGCTCGGCGCGGCCCGGGCCTGGCTGGAGGACTACGCCCCGGAGCGGGCCCGGATGCGCGTGCACGAGACGTTGCCGGTGGAGGCGGACGCCCTGGACGCCGAGCAGCGAGCGTTCCTCGGGACCCTCCGGGAGGACCTGACCGCTCGGAGCGGCGAGGACTGGCAGGCGGCGATCTTCTCGACGGCCCAGGCCGGCGGGCTCCCCGCCGGTCGGGCCTTCACGGCGCTGTACCTCGCGTTCCTCGGCAGGTCGAACGGGCCGCGGGCGGGCTGGCTGCTCGCCGGGCTCGACCAGAACTTCGTCCGGACGCGCCTGCGCGAGGCATCCGGGGCAGCCAAACTTCCCGCATGAGCGTCGGGCTGCAGCGGCTGCGCGAGGACAGCGAGGCGATCCGCAAGGGCGCCGTCGACAAGGGCGAGGACCCCGAGCTCGTCGATGCGGCAATAGCGGCAGATGCGCGCCGCCGCGAACTGCAGGGCGAGGCCGACGGCCTGCGCGCCGAACGAAACACGGCCTCGAAGTCGATCGGTGAGGCGATCAAGGGCGGGGCGAAGCCCGACGGTCCGGAGGTGGCCGAGCTGCGCCGGCGATCGACCGACATCGGGTCCCTGCTCGCGTCCATCGAGCAGGAGCTCGCCGACAAGGAGGCGGAGGTCGAGGACCTCCTGCTGCGGATCCCGAACCCCGCCGAGGCGGACGTGCCGGTCGGCGGCGAGGAGGCGAACGTCACCGTCCGCGTTTGGGGCGACCAGCTCTCGAAGACCGTCTACCTCGAGGGAGACGACGAGTGGCCCGGCGGCGATCCGAGCAAGGAGACATGGGATCGGCGGCCCCACTGGGAGCTCGCCGAGGCGCTGGACATTATCGACCTGCCCCGCGGGGCGAAGATCGCCGGCTCGGGCTTTCCGGTCTACAAGGGCGCCGGCGCCGCGCTGCAGCGCGCCCTGATCACCTGGTTCCTCGACGTCCACACCCGCGAGAACGGGTTCACGGAGATCTGGCCGCCGGTCATCGTCAACAGCGACTCGGCCCGGGGCACGGGCCAGATCCCGGACAAGGAAGACCAGATGTATGTCGTCACCCGCGACGACCTGTACCTGGTCCCGACGGCCGAGGTTCCGGTCACCAACCTGCACCGCGACGAGATCATCGAGCCCGCCGTCCTGCCGATCCATTACGTTGCATACACGCCGTGCTTCCGGCGTGAGGCCGGCGCGGCGGGCAAGGACACCCGCGGCATCCTCCGCGTTCACCAGTTCGACAAGGTCGAGATGGTGCTGTTCGAGACGCCGGAGGCATCCGCCGCCGCGCTCGACTGGATGACGGGACGTGCCGAGGACCTGCTGCAGCGGCTCGGGCTGGCCTACCGCGTGCTGCTGATGTCGACCCGAGAGATGGGCTTCACCCAGGCGCGCAAATACGACCTCGAGGTCTGGTCGCCGGGGATCGAGCGCTGGCTCGAGGTCAGCTCGTGCTCGAACTTCCGGGATTTCCAGGCGCGGCGGATGGGGATTCGCTACCGCGCGGAAAGAGGCGCCAAGCCGGAGCTGGTGCACACGCTCAACGGTTCGGGGATGGCGCTGCCCCGGACGGTCGCCGCGATCCTCGAGACGTACCAGCGGCCGGACGGCTCGATCGCCGTCCCCGATGTGCTCCGGCCGTACCTCGGCACCGACCGCATCGGCCCGCCGGCGGCCTGACCGCCTGGCGCCTGCTCGACCGTGGGGACATGGCTCGGCGGTCGCATCGAGGTCGTCCGGGCGGACAT
>CAYXVP010000320.1:0-2637 GCA_964468305.1 uncultured Anaerolinea sp.
CTCGATGGGCGTGTACGTCTTCACCAAGCGCGCGCTGCGGCGCTGGCTGTCGGAGGACCTGGTCGACTTCGGCGGCAACGTGATCCCGGCGATGCTCGCGGGCGGGGCGCGGGTCTTCGGCTATCGGTACAGCGGCTACTGGCAAGACGTCGGCACGATCCAGTCCTACTGGGAGACCAACATGGCGCTCCTCGAGGACCGGCCGGAGCTCGACCTGTACGACCCGGACTGGGTCATCCACACCCGTTCGGAGGAGCGCGCGCCGGCCAAGGTCGGCGCGACCGCCCAGATCCACCGCAGCCTCATCAGCCACGGCTGCGTGATCGACGGCACGGTGGTCAACAGCGTCCTCTCGCCGGGCGTCCGGGTCGACGTCGGCGCGGTGGTCCGCGACTCGATCGTGATGTTCGACTCCACCGTCCGCGCCGGCGCCGTCGTCGACCGGGCCATCCTGGACAAGGAGGTCGTCGTCGGGCAGGGCGCGATCGTGGGCGAGGGGCCGTACGACGGCGCGCCGAACCGCCAGGAACCGTCACGACTCAACACCGGCATCACCGTCGTCGGCAAGCAGGCCATCGTGCCGCGGGGGGCGCGCCTCGGCCGCAACGTGAAGGTCGGCGAGGGCGTCAAGTCGAGCGACTATTCGACGCGGGTCGTGCGGACCGGCGGCTCGGTCGATCCCTCGCCGGCGTCTCGCCCGCGGACCCGGGCCACGCAGGCGGATCGCGAGGCGGTCTCCGCCGTCTGACAGCCCGGCGAACTAGACTTCGCGGGCCATGCCCGGGAGCACGAAGCGCGCCGCGGCGCCAGGCGCGGGCAGTCCCACCATCAGCCGAACCACCGTCAGCCGATCGACGGTCGAGGGCTGGCTGCGCGACCTCGGTTTGGACCCGATCGCCACGGTCGAGCGCGAGGGGATCACCGCCTGGGACGTCGCGCTGGACGGGCGCCGCCGTCGTGACCTGCGGGCGACCCTGATCCTCGATCCCGCGGTCGGCATCATCGTCTGGGCGCACCTCGCGCCGCCGCTCGGCGACGGGCTGCGCAAGGCGTACCGGACGCTGCTCCGCTGGAACGACGAGTTCCCGCTGGCCAAGTTCTCGGTCGCCGACGACGGCCGGCCGATCCTGGCCGTCGAGATTCCGCAGCGCTGGCTGTACGCCGACGAGCTGGGCCTGGCGCTGGCCCGCGTCGCGCTCATCGCCGACGCGATCTTCGACGAGACCCGCGGCTGGCTCTGGATCGGCGGTCGCGTCCCTGACGGCTACGCGGGCCGTCCGGTCCGCACGGCCGCCCTCCTCGACCGGTATGCAGTCGAGCTTGGCGAGCTGACCGGCAGATGATGCGACCGCTCAGGGTCGCGCTCTGGCTCGCGGCGGCCCTGGGCTTCGTGCCGGCGCTCGCGCCCGCAACCGCAGCCGGGGCGACGCCGAGCCTGACGATCACCAGCGACGCGACCTACGATGCGCTGCCCAACGAGAGCCGCGTTGGCGTCACGGCCCGCCTGACGGTGACGAACCACCTCAAGAACACGATCAGCCACACGCTCTCCTATCGCACGGCGTACCTCGCGGTCCAGCCCGGCACCTCCGGCTTCACGCTGACGGGCGGCGGCGGCGGCGGTCATCCCTCGGTGGCGATCCGGCAGAGCACGGATACGTACACGACCCTGAAGCTCGACTTCGGGGCGAATCTCCTCGCCGGGAAGTCGATGACCCTGACCCTCGCCTTCGACATCCGCGATGCCGGCGGCGATCCGAACCGGCCGGTCAGGGTCTCGCCGTCGCTCGTCACCTTCGACGCGTGGGCCTTCGCCACTCCGAGCACGCCGGGGTCGACCGTGCTCGTGCGGCTCCCGGCGGCCTACCGCGTGACCGTCGGCCGAGGCCCGCTCGAGGGGCCGACGACCGCGGCCTCCGGTGAGCAGCAATGGGCCAGCGGGCCGCTCGCGAAGCCCCTCGACTTCGTCGCCGACGTCGTCGCCGACAGGCCTGTCGAGTATTCGGAGACACCGCTGAGCGTCTCCCTCCAGTCGGGCATGGCCGCGATCGACGTGCGTGGCTGGCCGGACGACCCTGCCTGGGTCGACCGCGTCACCAACCTCGTCATGAACGCGCTCCCCATGCTCCAGCGGGAGATCGGCCTGCCATGGCGTGTCGACGGGCCGCTCCGGGTCAACGAGGTCCTGGTCCGCGGCAGCGGCGGTTACGCCGGCGTCTTCGATCCGTCGGAGCGGCGGATCGACATCTCGTACGCCGCCTCGGACGAGGTGGTCATCCACGAGCTCGCCCACGCCTGGTTCAACGGCCGGCTGGTGGCGGACCGCTGGGCCGCCGAGGGGTTCGCGTCGTATTACGGCGAGCTCGTGACGCGCGAGCTCGGGCTGGAGATCCGCCCGCCGAACGAGGTCGAGCCGGGACCCGCTGCTCCGAATGCGATCCCGCTCAACGCCTGGGGCACGGGTGCCGGCGCGACGCCAGGGTCGGATGCGTACGCCTACCCGGCCTCGGCGGAGCTCGCGCGGGAGATCGCCGCTCGCGCGGGAGCCGAGCGGCTGCGGGCCGTCTGGGACCTCGCGTCGCGCAGGATCGGCGCCTATCGGCCGGAGCCTGGCACCGAGGAGCAGGTGACCGACGC
>CAYXVP010000321.1:0-491 GCA_964468305.1 uncultured Anaerolinea sp.
CCTCTCCCGCGGAGAGGTGTCCGAGTGGTTGATGGTGCCGCTCTCGAAAAGCGGTGTGCGAAAGCACCGTGGGTTCGAATCCCACCCTCTCCGCCACTCTCTCGAGAATGGACGCGCAGACCTCGCGCACGGGCTCGTAAACCGAGGGCCCTCTTCTAGACTTCGACCCTTGCGGAGAGGTCGCCTAGTGGACTATGGCGCCGCACTGGAAATGCGGTTCGCGGCAACGCGTCGAGGGTTCGAATCCCTCCCTCTCCGCCACCCCTCCATCCGATGAGCGACGTCCACGTCTACGCCCTGCCCATGGGCGAGTTCACCTTCCCGCCCGATGAGGAGTACGCCGGCCAGACCGGCGTCGTCGTCCCCTATGCAATCCGCCACAAGAGCGGCGTGTTCCTGTTCGACACCGGCTTCGGCCTCGGCCACGCCCAAACAGCAGCCCACCACCCCCCCCCTGACCCAACCCCCTCCCCACCCTCTTGCCCCACGGG
>CAYXVP010000321.1:501-2192 GCA_964468305.1 uncultured Anaerolinea sp.
GGCTTCGGCTTCGGCAACGCCGAACTCGACTCGCACTACGACGCGCGGGCCCGAGCCCTGCCCGACGTCCTGGCGCAAGCGGGCATGGACAAGGCCGAGATCACGGCGATCGCGAACTGCCATCTTCACGCTGACCACTCGGGCCAGAACCTGCTGTTCCCGGGCGTTCCGATCTACGTCCAGCCCGCGGAGTGGATAGTCGCCCACGGCCCGGACGACTACACCATCCTCGGCTGGGTCGACTTCCCAGGCGCCCGGATCGAGCAGGTCGCCGGCGACCACGAGCCCGTGCCGGGCATCCGGATCTTCGCCTCGCCCGGTCACTCGCCGGGTCACCAGTCGCTCGTCGTGGAGATGACCGACGGGCCGCTGCTTCTCGCCGGCCAGGCTGTCTATACGGCCGGCGAGTGGCAGGGCATCGATGGCGCCCGGAACGGTGAGAACCACGCCCATGACGGCGTCGCGTACCGGCGCTCCGTCGACCGCCTCAAGGCGCTCAGGCCGAAACGGGTCCTGTTCGGCCACGACCGGCAGGGCTGGCCGTCGTAGCCGGTGGGCATCCCGGGGTATCCTTGGCGGGCCGTGCTAGGTGGGGAACTAGCGGTGCCCTGTACCTGCAATCCGCTCCAGCAGGGCTGAATTCCCCCTCGAGGCCTCTGCACCCGGAGGCCGCCGCTCCAGGCGGTGTTGAGGATCGGGTCCCGCGCAGCGGCGAATCGCGAACCGTGTCAGGTCCGGAAGGAAGCAGCACTCAGCGAAGCTCGTCGGGTGCCGCGGAACGGCCTGATCCGAGTCGCCTTCTGCGGAGGGCCCGAGCGCTCGATGGTCGACGGGGGGTGCACGGCAAACAACCTGTGATCCGTGCGCGCGTGCGCAAACCCGGAGCCGCCCACCTCACGTGACCGACGAGCAGACATCGATCCAGCCGACGCCCGCGCCGCAGGCGCACCAGGCGCTGTATCGCCGCTGGCGGGCGCAGACCTTCGCCCAGGTCGTCGGCCAGGAGGCCGTGGTCGAGACCCTCCGTAATGCCGTCCGGACCAACCGCGTCGCCCACGCGATCCTGTTCGTAGGGCCGCGTGGCACGGGCAAGACCTCGCTCGCCCGCATCCTCGCCAAGGCGATCAACTGCACGAACCTCCAGGACGGCGATCCCTGCGATAGCTGCCATTCGTGCATCGCGATCCGCGAGGGCCGGGCCATGGACCTGGTCGAGATCGACGCTGCCTCGAACCGCGGCATCGACGCGATCCGCGACCTGCGTGAGCGGGTGAACTACGCCCCGACCGACCTGCGCCGCAAGGTCTACATCCTCGACGAGGCGCACCAGATCACGAAGGACGCCTGGAACGCGCTGCTCAAGTCGCTCGAGGAGCCGCCCGATTTCGTCGTCTTCATGTTCGCCTCGACCCACCCCCAGGAGTTCCCGCCGGCAATCCTGTCCCGGCTCCAGCGCTTCGACGTCCGCCGCCTGACGACGGCCGAGATCGAGGGCAAGCTGCGGCGCATCCTCGACGCCGACGGCCGGAAGGCGACGCCCGAGGCGGTCCACCTCATCGCGCGCCTCGCCGACGGCGGGATGCGCGACGCCGAGTCGATGCTCGACCAGCTGCTGTCATCTTCGACCCACCAGCCCGACGGAGCCCGGGTTCCCGACCTGCCCGGCCCCGCCGACCCCCAAAACATCACCC
>CAYXVP010000321.1:2202-2634 GCA_964468305.1 uncultured Anaerolinea sp.
GGGCTTCCAGAGGCGCCAGGGCGGATGCCGGACCGGCGTCGTTAATCTTCGACCGGCGGGTTCGACGGGGCTCGGGTTCGGGACCTGCTCGGCCTCGCCGACGCCGAAACGATCAGCGGCTTCGTCAACGCGCTCGTGGCGTCGGACGCCCTCGCCGGGATCCGGCTGCTCGACGCGCTCGAGGACCGGGGTCGCGACCTCCGGGGCTTCCTCGACCAGGTGATCGAGGCGCTTCGCGGTGGGATCGTCGGCGCGGCCGCGACGAAGCATCCGGTGACGGCGCTCGCGGCCGCTGCGCACCGGTTGGCCGCAATCGACCCCAGCCGCGCCGGCGTCGGCGGCCTCCGACTCCAGCTGGAGCTTGCGCTGTTCCCGGAGCCGGGATCGGAGCGGGCGCTGCCGGCTCCGGCGCCGCTGCCAGCCGCCGGGAAG
>CAYXVP010000322.1:0-2610 GCA_964468305.1 uncultured Anaerolinea sp.
CCGAGAGGGTGGCCGAGGTAAACTCGGGTTGCAACAAGGTCAAGCTCGCTGTACGCATCTTGGGCCCGGAGACGCCGGTCGGGTTTGACTTCCTGCAAGTCGAAAAGCTGTGGGCGCCTCCCGGACGGCCCATGCCGGCGTTGCCGGCTCCGCCTGCTCCCTCACGCACGGGTGTGCGCTCGGTCGCATGCTCGCCGGCGCCTTGGCCTGGACCGCCCGTTCGGCGCTCACCAGGAAGGATTAGCGCCCAATGGCCAAAAAGATCCGCATCGTGCTCACGCTGCAGCTGCCCGCCGGCAAGGCCACGCCTGCCCCGCCGGTCGGCACCGCGCTGGGCCCGCACGGCATCAACATCGTCGAGTTCACCAAGACCTACAACGAGAAGACCGCCGACAAGGCCGGCCAGATCATCCCGGCCCAGATCACGGTCTATGAGGATCGCTCGTTCACGTTCATCCTCAAGACCCCGCCGGCAGCGGACCTGCTACGCAAGGCGGCGGGCATCGACAAGGGCTCCGGCACGCCGAAGCGCGAGTCGGTCGGGCGGGTGACTCGCGACCAGGTCCGCGACATCGCCCAGATCAAGATGGTCGACCTGCCGGCCAACGATCTCGACGCCGCGGCCCGAATGATCGAAGGCACGGCGCGCTCGATGGGTATCGAGGTCGGCGGCTAGAACCCGACCGGGTGGCGCTCACACCCCGGAGCGCCGCGTGGACAGAGGGGGAGACCGTCAACAGTCGAAAGGAGTGACATGCCCCACGGCAGGAAGTACCTCGAAGCGCTGAAGCTCGTCGATCGCGCGCGCGCCTATCCGCCCGATGAGGCGGCGAGGCTGGCCAAGGAGACGACGAGCGTGAAGTTCGATGCCACGGTCGAGGCGCACATCCGCCTCGGCGTCGACCCGCGCCACGCCGACCAGATGGTCCGTGGCACCGTCGTCCTGCCGAACGGCACCGGCAAGGTGACCCGGGTCGCTGTCTTTGCCCAGGGCGAGAAGGCGCAGGAGGCGCTGCGCGCCGGGGCCGACGAGGTCGGCGCGGAGGACCTGGTCAAGAAGATCGAGGCCGGCTGGCTCGAGTTCGATGTTGCCCTCGCGACCCCCGACCTGATGGGTCAGGTCGGCCGGCTCGGGAAGATCCTCGGCCGGCGCGGCCTCATGCCGAACCCGAAGGCCGGCACGATCACGTTCGACCTCGACCGGGCGATCCGCGAGGTCAAAGGTGGGCGCGTCGAGTTCAAGGTCGATAAGGCCGCGATCATCCACGTCGCCGTGGGCAAGGCGAGCTTCGAGCCCGAGGCGCTCGTCGCGAACCTGGCCGCGCTCATGGACGCCATCAACCGGGCCAAGCCGGCGGGCGCGAAGGGCACCTACCTGCGCACCCTGACGATCGCCAGCACGATGGGCCCGGGGATCCGCGTCGACATCCCTGGTGTCTTGGCCGCGGCCTCCGCGGCCTGATCGGCGCCCTGCCGGGCGTTGTCGGCTCCGCGCCTCGGCTCACGCACGTTCAAGTGCGCTCGCCTCGGTGCTCGCCTTCGCCTTCGGCCGGTCACCGCTGAGGCCGCGTGCCAATCCCGGCTCGATCGGGCATAATCCGCGACTCCGCCAGCGATGGCGGAGTGAGCAATTTGACGGAACCAGCCGAAGACAGCCTGCGCCCGCAGACCGCACGGGAGTGACGGTCAGGGCTTGATCCGCCGGACCGGATCGGGGGAGCGCCCCGGGGACGCCGGCGCGCACGCCGAGGCAGGAACGGATCGTCCGCCCTCAATGGTGGGCGCATCCCCTGCAGTCGAGGTCCGCGCCCTCGGGCGCCCGTCGCAGGGGAGCAGGAAGCCGCCGTGGCTTCGGCGCCCACCGCCGCGCGCCGGCTGCGCGCCAGAACCTGGAGGGCAACCATGCCGACCGAGGCCAAGCAGGCGGCCGTCGCCGAGCTGCGTCAGCAGCTGCAGGCGAACCGGACGCTGATCGTCTCGGAGTATCGGGGTCTGACCGTCCGCGAGATCCAGGAGATCCGCCGCTCCCTGCGCAAGCAGTCGGTGACGTATCGGGTGATCAAGAACCGGCTGATGAAGATCGCCGCCGCGGACACCGTCGGCTCGGCGCTCGACGCGCTTCTCACCGGGCCGACGGCGATCGCCTTCGGCAACGACGAGGGCGCGACCGCGAAGGCGGTCATGGACACGATGCGACCGTATCGTCAGGTGCGGATCACCGGTGCCCTGTTGGGCGACCGGGCGATCGACGCCGACGGCGTGACCCGTCTCGCCTCGCTGCCCAATCGCGAGACACTGCTGTCGCAAGTCGCAGGGGCGTTCACCTCGCCGCTCGCCACGACGGCCGGCCTGTTCGACGCGCCGCTGCGCGACATCGCCGGGCTCGTAGCGGCGCTCGCCGACAAGCGGGCCGCCGCCTGACCCACGCCGATCGACATCCGTCAAATCGACAAGGAGACACACCAACCATGGCAACCATGACCGCCGACCAGCTCCTCGAGGCGTTCGAGAAGATGACCGTCCTCGAGCTGTCGGAGTTCAAGAAGAAGTTCGAGGACAAGTTCGGCGTCACCGCCGCAGCCCCCGTCGCGATGGCTGCCGCTCCGGCGG
>CAYXVP010000323.1:0-2584 GCA_964468305.1 uncultured Anaerolinea sp.
CGAGCGGGCCGCAGCCGCAGCAGCCGACGCGCAATCGCCGCGACGGCCTCCGTGCCGACGAGGACGGCCGCGGCGTCGCGGATGAGCTGGCCACGGATGCGCTGTCCAAAGCGTGACGCCGGTGTGCGTTGGAAGCTTCCGGGGAGCTCCCATGGCGCAAGGTCGAGGAGCGTCACCACGATCGGAATGCGCGACAGGATCGGCGGCGCCCCGGCGGCGGCGTGGTAGACCGCGCCCGCCGCGCCGCCGCGATCGGACCGCCATGCCGCCCCGACCGATGCGCCTCGGAGCAGGAACGGATCGATCGTGAGGGCACCGCTGCCCAACAGCCGCGTCGGCGGCAGCAGCCGCCGCCCGACGACGTCGAGCCCGCGCAGCTCCGTCGTCGGATCGGCGAGGTCGGACTGGAGCAGGAAGGCGAACGACTCGCCGGCGAGGGGCTCGGCGTCGTACGCGCCGAGGAGCCGCTCGAGGTAGCGCGCGGTCGCCGGCGCGCGGCTCGGATCCTGGATCGGTCGCGCGTCGAGGACGACGCGCAGGCCCGGCGGCAAGTCCCCCGATGCCGCCGCTCGGGTCACGCGGGTCTTCGTCGCAGCCGGCGCCGGCGGAGCTCGTCCCAGCGCAGGCGCATGACCACGATCAGCGCCTCGACGATGATGCGCCGCGACATCTTGGAACGGCCGACCCGGCGGTCCCGGAACGTGATCGGCACCTCGACCACGCGCGCGCCAGCCCGGCTGGCCCGTTGGGTCATCTCGATCTGGAAGACGTAGCCGCCGGCGTGGATGCCGTCGAAGGGGATCGCCGCGAGGGTCGCCGCACGCCACGCCTTGAACCCGCCGGTCAGGTCGTTCGGCCTGAGGTTCAGGACGACTCGAGCGAACAGGCTGCCAAGCCTCGAGATCAGGCGCCGCCCGATGCCCCAGTCGAGGACCCGACCGCCGCGCACGTAGCGGCTGCCGATGACCAGGTCGGCGCGGCCCGCCGCGATCGGCTCGAGCAGCAACGGCAGGACGGCCGGATCGTGGGACCAGTCGGCGTCCATCTGGATCAGGGAGGTCGCGCCGCCGTCGAGGGCGACGCGGAAGCCGTCGAGGTAGGCCCGGCCGAGGCCCTCCTTGCCGGCGCGGTGTCGGACGCGGACGCGCGGCTCGTCACGGGCCAGCGCGTCGGCCAGCTCGCCGGTGCCGTCTGGCGAGTTGTCGTCGACGACGAGCAGCGTCGCCCTCGGCAGGATCTCGAGGATGGCCGCGACAATGCCCGGCAGGTTCTCGACCTCCTCGTACGTGGGCAGGACCACCCACGTGCCCGTGCTCTGCCCCGGCCC
Organism: uncultured Anaerolinea sp.; assembly: GCA_964468305.1. GTDB lineage: Bacteria > Chloroflexota > Limnocylindria > Limnocylindrales > CSP1-4 > UBA5189. The sequence continues at coordinate 1,328 of CAYXVP010000323.1, forward strand.
CTCGGTCATGGCGACGGAGTGTACGGATGAGGCGGCACGCGGACGTAGGGGCACGGCTAGCGCAGCGCCTCGAATGCGTCGACATCGGCACGGGGACGCCCGGCGGTCCCGACGGCCACGAGCTTGACGGTGTGCGTGCCCGAGCGGGCCCACGTCCGGCTCCACGCCACCCAGCGCGCCGTCAGCGTGACCGCGTGCGTGTCGACGGTCGCCACCAACGCGCCGTCGACGTAGACGCGCAGTGCACCGCAATCGGCCGCCCGCAGCGAGACCAAGGCGATGCTCCGGCCGGTGAAGGTGTACCGGACCGATGCCCCGGCGCTCACCGTCGAAAGCGCCGCTCCACCCAGGTAGCGGCCGGCCTGGATTGAGGCCCACCCGCCCGCCGATGAGATCGCCGGGCCGGCCTCCTGGGTGATCGCGGCGGAGATCGTCGCGCCCACCACCCAGGCACTGGCGTTCCCGGCGCGGTCGAACGAGCGAACCTCGAACCGGTAGCGATGCCCCGCGGCGAGCGTCACCGCAAGCGACGGATTGGTGAGCCCGGCAGAGAGGTCTGCGAACGGCCCCCCGTCCCGGCTGACCCGGACGTCGGTGCCGGCGATGCCCGACCCACCGGCATCCGTCGTGGCCCAGCTCACGGTGGCAGGAAGCCCCGTAGCGCCGGGCGGGAGGGCAACGCCGGCCGTGAGCGAGACACGCGGCGTGGACGTCGCCGGCCTCGTCCTGTCGATCACGAGCCTCTGGGCGGTTACCTTCGAGACCGGGCCGCGGTTCCCGACCGCGTCGACCACCGCGCCGGGGCGAAGCGAGACGATCAGCGTGCCCTGGCCACAACCCGTGACGGCGAACCACCAGGTCCTGCCGCGGCCGGCCGGTCGACCGACGACGCAACCGACCGCCGTCCCGCTCCGCGTCAGATCGCTCGTGGTCAGGTCCGAGACGGGCGCGGCGAAGACCATCGAGTAGTTGATCGACCTTCCGCGCGTGGCCGGTCCGCCCGCGACCTGGAACGAGAGGACTGCGGTCGGAGCGAGATTGCCGACAACGAAACCCCAGCGCTGCAGCCCCGGTCCGCTGACCGGCCGGGCCGACGGCGCGTTGAATGCCGCGGATCCGGCGCGGCCCTGCAGCTGCACAACGTACGTGCCGGGCGCGAGGAGCGACCCGCCGAGCCGGCCGTCCCAGGCGAATGCCCGCGGGCCCGCGCTGCCCACCGGCTGCCCGAAATCGTCGGCCTTCTCGTGCACGATCCCG
>CAYXVP010000324.1:0-2561 GCA_964468305.1 uncultured Anaerolinea sp.
CCGTGCTCCGAGGCGATCGAGGCCGCGGAGCAGATGCAGCCACTGGCCGTCGGCGTGCGGTTGTCGGTCACCCGGCACGTGCGCCACGAGCGCCGCCGCCCTGCCGCCGATGGAGCGCTCGGTCGCGCCCGCAAACAGCACGCGCGCGTCCGGCCACCAGAACGATTCCAGCCGAGCGTCGAGGGCGCGCGACGTCGGTCGTTTCGCGTCGAGCCGAAGGCCGGGCAGGCGCTCGAGCCACTTGCCAACCAGGGCCAGCTCGAGCGGCGCGGACGCCAGCGGCGCGCCGATCTCGACGAGATAGATGCCTGGGCCGCGCGCCGGCACGGGCCGGCCCCACTGCACCGGACCGTCGGCCAGGAGGCCGACCGAGCGGATGAGATCGGCTGCGCCTCGATCGGGTCCGCTCACCGCCGGACGGTACCACTGGCCGGTTCCCGGAGTACCGGATAGTGGCTCGACAGACCGCTCGCGCGCGCAAAGATGACCGGACCAGCGACCGCTTCGGGGGAAGTCGATGGCTGACATCGAGATCTATACGCCTTCCGGCGTCCTTGCCGGCGTGACTGCACGCGTTCCACTGACGAACGATGGCCCGGACCTCGACTCGCCCCTCGTCGTCGACGACGCCCGCTGGTACCCGATCGACGGCGGCCAGCCCAGCCAGCGCGGCATGGTGCGCGTTGCGCCGGACGAGATCCTCCTCATCGACAACGGCGAGGCGGACATGACCGTCCACATGAACCTGTACCCGATCACGCTCGACGTGGGTCCGTATCGCGTCAACGCGACGATCGCGATGCTGCCTGGCTTCGATCCGGATCGCGCCCTCGCCCGTCCAGGCCACACCTACATCCCGCTGCGCGATGCGACGATCGAGCTCCTGTCGCGGGCCGACGTGGCGCCCGCCGCGCGAGCGCACCTGTACGTGAACCGCTACGCCGTGGAGACGGTCACCTCGAGCCTGATGCTCGGCTTCTTCTTCCCGGGCGCCCACTTCGCCAAGCAGGAGGCTGTGCCGGTCATCTGACCGCGCCGCGGGCGGCCTGGCGCCGCCCGGCCCGTTGGTCTCGCCAGGCCCCTCCGCCGGGCTGGCACGAGGTCCCCATTCGGAATTCCGCGTGGATACCGGTGCACGCGCCGAGATCGTAGGTGACTTTCGTATTGCGAAACCCAGTATTGACAAAGTGAAAGTCGGTATGCGAGAGTCGTGGCGTGCACGAAAGGAACCGCATGCCGCACGACGTGATCTCCACCTGCCCCGTCTGCTCCAGCGAGCTTGCCGTGACGCGCCTCCACTGCCGCTCCTGCGGCACGACGCTCGAGGGTGAGTTCAGCGTCGGACGCTTCGGGCGCCTGACGAAAGAGCAGCTCGGGCTACTCGAGAGCTTCCTCCGGTCCCGCGGGAACCTGCGCGACATGGAACGTGAGCTGGGCATCTCGTATCCGACCGTGCGGTCCCGCGTCGAGGCCCTCGTCAGGGCCCTCGGCTTCGGGCCGCGCGACGGCGATGTGGCGGGCGGCGCAGAGCCGCCGGCCGGCGCCACGTCCCCGGACGCGGCAACCCGCCAGGAGATCCTCGAGCGCCTCGCCCGCCGCGAGATCGGCGCGGAGGAAGCGGCGGTGGCGATTCGAGCGATCGGGAGGATGGATCGATGAGCAAGGCCAGTTCGGTCGAGGCGACGTTGGAGCACCGAATCGGGCCGCGCGGCCGGTTCTCGCTCCGCCAGGCCGCCGGCGATGTCCAGATCCGGGGCGTCGAGGGCGACACCATCCGGGTGAAGTCCAGCGATGACAGACCGCTGTCGGACGTGTTCGACATCGCGGTCGGGGACGACGCGGTCGAGCTCCGGCAGCACGACGGCCTCGACGCCGGCATGCGCCTCTTCAGTCGTGGCTCCGGCGCGGACCTCAGGATCGAGGTCCCGCACGGCGCCGGGGTCTCGATCGACACCGGCAGCGCCGACATCGACGCGTCCGACCTCAGCGGCGCCAAACGGTTCCGGTCGGCGTCAGGCGAGGTCAGCCTCAACCGGTTGGCCGGCGCGGTCGACGTCGAGACCGTGTCCGGCGACATCGAGATCGACGGCAGTGCGCCGCTCGACCTGGCTGTCAAGTCCGTGTCCGGCGACATTCGGGTGCGCGTCCCGTCGATCCGGCGGCTCGACCTGGGGACGACGAGTGGTGACATCCGGCTCGACGCGACGCTCACCGGGAACGGGCCGTTCGCGATGCGTTCCATCAGTGGCGACGCGACGATCGTGGGCCGGACGGGGCTTCGGATCGAGGCCGAGTCGATCACGGGTGACATGTCGAGCGACCAGCCGAGCAAGCGCGAGTCGATGCCCGGCCGCAAGGTCCTGATCGTAGGCCGACCGGGCCCCACCCTGACCTTCCGCTCCGTATCGGGCGACCTGCACGTCGCCGAGCCCCGTGACGCCGGGGCGCCGATCGCGGTCGGCGTCGCGGCGGGGGCCGTCGACGCCGCGAAGGGTGCCGTCGACGCCGCGGACGAACCCGTCCCGGCTGTCATGGGGCGAGGCCAGGACGCCGGCGCGGGC
>CAYXVP010000325.1:0-2551 GCA_964468305.1 uncultured Anaerolinea sp.
AACTCAGACGACTGCCCGGCGAACAGGGCGGGAGCATCCCGGCGGTCGCGCTCACCGCCTACCGCGACCTCTACGGCATGGCCCAGGCGGCCGGGGGGTTCGATGCACTCTTGATGAAGCCGCTTGATCCGTTCGCCCTTGCGAAGACTATTGCCACGCTCGTGGGGCGTTGAGTCGAGGAGGGTCGTCTCCTCGCTCGACATGACCTCTCGCGGTCCAACGCGGGGGAGGGGTCCGGCAGCCCGTGGCTGTAGAACGCGTAGGCGCTGACCGTGCGGACGAACCCGACGCGGCCGAGCACGAGGAAGCTGGAGAAGAGGAGCAGCGGGATGGCGAGGGCTGCGCGACGGGCGGCCCCACCTCCACGTCCGCGTCTCGCGGCGCCGTTGCGGCGGTGCCGCTGACGCCTCTGGAGGGCGGTCTGCATGTGGCGGCGACGATACCATAGGGTCCGTGAGGGCTCCTTCCCCCCATCGGGTCGCCCCGTCGACGGCCCTCCAGCCCCTCCTGTGACGCCCGCCCCCGCTTCGGACGCGCCCTCGTTCGATCAGGGACCGGCCGGTTTCATTCCCGAGATGCGTTGGCGGGGGCAGTTCCACGCGGCGTCAGACCGCCTCGAAGCGAGGCTCGCCACGAATCGGGAGATCACTGCCTACATCGGCTTCGACCCGTCCGGGCCGTGGTTGCACATCGGCCACCTCGTGCCGATCTTCGGGCTGATCCGGCTGCAGCGGCACGGTGGCCGGCCGATCGCGCTGCTCGGAGGCGGGACCGGCATGATCGGCGACCCGTCGGGTCGATCGGCGGAGCGAAACCTGCAGTCGCGCGAGCAGATCGACTCCAACGTGGCATCCATCCGGCCGCAGCTCGAACGGCTCCTGGACTTCTCCGGGCCGCATGCGGCCGTGATGGCCAACAACGCGACGTGGCTGGAGCCCCTGCTGCTGCTCGACTTCCTGCGCGACGTCGGCAAGCACTTCACGATCCCGTACATGCTCGCCAAGGACTCGGTCCAGGTCCGGCTCGAGGGCGGGCTGTCGTTCACCGAGTTCAGCTACATGCTGATCCAGTCGTTCGACTTCCAACACCTCCATCGGGAGCTGGACTGCGAGCTCCAGATGGGCGGCGCCGACCAGTGGGGCAACATCACGGCCGGCCTCGAGCTGATTCGGCGGACGTCCGAGCCGCGCGCGGACGGCGCGCCGAACGCCTACGCCCTGGCATACCCGCTGTTGCTCACGCCGTCGGGCGCCAAGTTCGGGAAGTCGGAGAGTGGCGAGTCGGTGTGGCTCCATGCCGACGGGACCTCCCCGTACGCCTTCTACCAGCACTGGCTGAACACCGACGACCGCGACGTCTCGACGTACCTGCGCTGGTTCACCACCTTCGAGCCCCCCCGGATCCTCGAGCTCGAGGCGGCCGTCGCCTCGGCGCCCGAGGGACGCGAGGCGCAACGGACGCTGGCGTCGGACATCACGGCGCGGGTGCATGGCGAGGCCGCCGCCACGCAGGCGAGGGCCGCCTCGGAGGCCGCCTTCTCCGGGGCGCCGATCGAGGATCCGGCCGTCCTGGCGACCCTCCATCGCGACGCCGATGGCTTCTCCTACTCGGCCGGTGACCTGGCCCAAGGGCTGGTTGGCTTGCTCGTCGCGAGCGGCAGCCATACCTCGCTGGGCGAGGCACGACGCGCGATCGCCGGTGGCGGTGTCACGATCAACAACGAGCGCATCACCGACGTCCACGCGCCGGTGCCGCAACCCATTGGCGGTGAGTGGTTCGTGCTCAGGCTCGGCAAGCGCCGAGTGCGGGTGGGCCGCCTGCGCGACTAGCGATCAGGCCGGTTCCGGCGGGCGCCAGATCCAGGGGGTCGTGGTCGTGACCGGCAGGAAGCCGAGGCGCTCGAGGATCGGGCGGCTGTCGTCGGAGGCGTCCGTCTCGAGGTACCGCAGGCCGTGGCTCGCCGCGAGGCGGCCGCGCTCGGCAACCAGAGAGCGATAGATGCCGCGGCCGCGCCACTCGCGGAGGGTGGCGCCGCCCCACAGCGTTCCGAACCAGGTGGCCTCCGGGAAGCGGATCCACCCAGCCGACACGACCGCGCCGCCGGCCTCAGCGACGAAGATGGCCATCGCGTCCGGATCGGCGGCGCGCTCGGCGGCGAGGTGGTCGATCCAGCCGAGGGTGTCGTGGTCCTCCCACACCGCCCCTTCGAGCGCGGCGATGCCGCTGAGGTCGGCGCGCTCAGAGGCGTCCGTGAGCCCACGCACGATGACCCCGTCGGGAGGCCGGGCGCCGAGGTCGATCGAGCCGAGGTCGCCGATCATGATGGTCTCGGTGGGTTGCGGGACGAACCCGGCAGTCATCGAGCGCTTTTCCTCGCGGGGCGGTACGCCGATCTTATTCGATACCGCCGGGAACCGATTGGCGATGCCGGTGATTCGCCTGAAGCATGATGTTACGGGGCCCGACGGCGGCAACAATACCCTCATCCGGTACACCCTCGCGTCCCCCGGCATCACTGGCATCGACCGGCGCTTGCCCCCTCGGATTCCCC
>CAYXVP010000326.1:0-2545 GCA_964468305.1 uncultured Anaerolinea sp.
ACGCCAAAGGCCTCGCGGGCCAAGCGCAGTGCCTCCTCCACGGACTTGCCGGTGAACTCGCGATATGCGGAGGTGCTGCTCATCGACGTCTCCCACGTCGTCCCTGTCGACCGCGCTGGCGAATCGTTGCGTTCGCCGACGCCGACCGGTCGAGGGCCGACCGCCCAGGATTGGGCCGATCCGGCGCTCCCGCCGGTCCGGCCGTGGATTTCGGCGCCGTGGGCACGGCGACCGGGAAGCGCGGTTTGTGATCCACGGCGAATGCCGGGGTCCGGCCGAAGAGTGGGAACATGCCGCCCCAGCCGGTGGTCAGGAACTGCTGGGCGATCTGGTAGAGCGTCGACACGATCAGGTACAGGAAGACGCCGACCGGAATGACGTTGCCGTACAGAACCGTGATCAGCGGCAGCCAGATCGCGAAGGCTCGCTGGGTCCGGGCGTTCTGGTCGAGCGGCGTGTTGGGGTCGTGCGGGGGCAGGGCCATCCGCGATGCAATGAGCTGGAGGACCGTGTAGACCAGGGCGAAGATCGAGATGCCCGCGAGGCCGATGAGCGGGATCGTGAACGGCAGCGGGATGAGGCCCTCGAACGAGTTGGCGTGCATGCCCGCGAGCCACGGAATGGTCGAGTCGATGCACGGTGCGTAATGCATGTGGCCGGTCGCGTCCGTCACGAGCTGCGGCGGCGGGCAGGTCAGCGGCACCACCTGGAAGCCGAAGACCCGCAACGACTCGGTCAGGTCCGAGGCGGTGAGCCCCTCGCGGACGACCTGGTACATCGGCAGCAGCAGGAACAGCGGCAGGATCGATACGAGGCAGCCGGCCTGGCTGATGCCCCGCTCCTTGTAGAGAGCCATCGTCGCCTGCTGCTGCTTCGCCCGGTCGCTCTTGTAGCGGCGCTGGATCTCCTTGATCTCGGGCGCCACGGCCTGGATCCGGCGCATCGAGACCATCGACCTGCGCATCAGCGGCACCAGGGCCGTCCGGACGATCAGGGTCGTCAGGATGATCGCGATGCCCATGTCGACATGGAGCAGCTGATGAATCCCGACCATAAGGATCAGGAAGGCCTGGAACACCGGGTTGAACAGCCAGGCGAGGAGGCTCCCCGGGTCGGCCTTGAGCGGCGCCGGGGTGACGATGAGCGGAGTCGGCGCCGGCGTGACCGACGGTGTCGGCGCCGGCGGCGCCGACTCCCCGGGGGCGAGCGAAGCCGTCGGCTGCGCCGACGTGCCGGGAGTGGCGGACTGCGTGATCGGCTCGCAGGCGCCGAGCGCCAGCGCGGCGACGAGGAGACCCCCGGCGAGGAACACAAATCGGCGCAGCGATCGAGGACGCGGCTGCGGCATCGTCATCTGACCGGGTCGTAGCCGCCGGGGTGGCCGGGATGGCAGCGGGCGATCCGCCGGGCCCCCATCCATGACCCGCGGAACAGGCCGTACTTCTCGATCGCCTGCTCCGTGTACCGCGAGCAGGTCGGCTCGTAGCGGCAGCTCGAGGGCATCCAGGCGAATACGAAGCGGTAGGCATGGATCATCGCGATGCCCACCCGCCCCATGATTCCGACGTGCGTCGCGCTCGCCCCTTGCGTCACCCTCGCCCCGTGCTCACTTCACCGTCTTGCTCAGCCAGGACGCCGCTTCGAGCGAGGAGCCGGCTGAGAGCCGCCCCGAGCGCTCGGTGATCGGACCCGACGATCGCCGGCCGGGCGATCACCAGCACGTCCCAGCCCGGTCGCAACGACGGGAGCAGCGACCGGATCTCCTCCCGCAGCCGGCGCCGAACGCGATTCCGAACGACCGCCGGGCCGAGGGCCCGTCCGGTCGCCAGGCCGAACCGCGTGGTCCCGAGTTCGGTCCGAAGGACCCTCGTGGCGAGGAGCGGGTGCGATCGGATCGCGCCGCGTTCCTGGATTGCCGCGAAGTCCTGCGGGCGGGAGAGCATCACGAGCCGCGGCCGCGGGCCGCGCCCGATCGTCAGACCGACAGGCGTTTGCGACCGCGTGCCCGGCGTGCGGCCAGGACGCGGCGTCCGCCCGTCGTCTTCATCCGGGCGCGGTAGCCGTGCTCCTTGGCGCGGTGGCGCTTCCTGGGCTGGTAGGTCTGCTTCATCGTGCCTGCGCGCGATCCTCTCCATCCGGCCTCGGGGTTTCGTCCGTCATCGACCCCAGAAGGCACGCAAACGCGCCGTATCGCCCGGTGCCCGGGCGGGGCGCGTTCAACGTCCGGCGGATGATAGGTCGCGCGCGCCGGCAGCGTCAAACCTTCGGCGGTCCGCCGAGGGGCGCCGGTATACTCCCCCGGAGTATCGCGGAATCGCCTTGCGGGGTCCCGGCGGCGGTGCTATGTTTCGCCCCCCGAAGCCCCGGCGACCAGGCCAGACAGGCGGTGCCGAGCCATCGGTTCGCTGCCCAAACTGCCCCGCGGCAACCAGCTCAACCGCTCCCCCGGCTAGAGAGTCCACATCGACCTATGGACGCGAAGCAGGTCTGGCGCGCCGCCCTCGGCGAGCTCCAGGTCACTCTCTCGCCCGCAAACTTCGAGACC
>CAYXVP010000327.1:0-2533 GCA_964468305.1 uncultured Anaerolinea sp.
CGGTCGATATCAACGAGCCGTCGTTCGGGCCGGCCATGGCCGAGCGTCTCGACGGGCTCGTCGGGGGCCGACAACCCAGCGAGCCCGCGGCGAGGGCCGCCCGATGACCGGCGCCGAAGCCCGCGCGCGCCTGCGTCGAACGGCGACCGAGGGCCGCCTGATCGTCGGCGCGGGAGCGGGCACTGGGCTGTCGGCGAAGTGCGCCGAGGCTGGCGGCGCGGACCTGATCGTCATCTACAACTCGGGCCGCTACCGGATGGCAGGTCGCGGCTCCCTCGCCGGCATGCTGGCCTACGGCGACGCCAACGCCATCGTGCTCGACATGGCCCGCGAGGTGCTGCCGGTCGTGCGGGACACGCCGATCCTCGCCGGGGTCTGCGGCACGGATCCGTTCCGGCAGATGCCGGTCTTCCTCGAGGAGCTGATTCGCCTCGGTTTCGCCGGCGTCCAGAACTTCCCGACGGTCGGGCTCATCGATGGCACGTTCCGGCAGGGCCTCGAGGAGACGGGCATGGGCTTCGACCTGGAGGTCGCGATGATCGCCGAGGCCGCCCGGCTCGGGCTGCTGACGACGGCGTATGCGTTCACGGCGGACGAGGGCCGGGCGATGGCGGAGGCCGGCGCGGACGTCGTCGTCGCCCACATGGGCCTGACCACGAAGGGTTCCATCGGCGCGCTGACGGCGCTGTCGCTCGACGCCAGCGTCGAGCGCATCGGTGAGATTCGTGATGCCGTCCGCGCCACCGGCAGGAACGCGCTCGTGTTCTGCCACGGCGGCCCGATCGCCGAGCCCGAGGACGTCCGCTACGTCATCGACCGGGCGAGCGGCATCGCCGGCTTCTTCGGCGCCTCGAGCATCGAGCGCCTGCCCACCGAGACCGCGATCACCGAGACGGTCCGCCGGTTCAAGGCCCTGCCGCTCCGCCCCGCGGAGACCGTCGTGTGAGCGAGCCCGTCTTCCACGAGTCGCACGCGCGCCTCGGCCACGAGCCGGGTCGCACGCCCGAGCGCCTGGTCATCGTGGCGCTCGTCCTGCTGCTGCTGCTCATCGTCAAGCCGTGGGGTCCAACGCCCGAGGCCGCCACCGGCCCCGGACCCATTCTCAACGTCGCCCCCACCCCGGAGATCCTGTCGTTCAACGAGCTGCCGTGCTCCGGCCGAACGTGGCTGATCGAGGCTGACCTCCGCTGGGCCGGGCAGACCGTTCGTTCGTGGACCCTCACCGACGCCGCCCTCGCGAGCGGCCCCACGGATCCAAGGATCAAATTCGTCCCCGTCGCCGCGCAGCAGGTGCTGGCGATCGGCTACTGCCCCGCCTATCGCGACGACAGCCGGCCGCACGACCAGGTGACCATCTACCGGCTCGCGCCGACCGTGGCGGTGGTTCCGACCGACCTCGTGCGCATCCCGCGCGAGGCCGACGCGGCGGCGAACGACCTCTTTGCGCCGGTCGCCACGCCGGGCGTTAGCGGTGAATCGAAGCAGATCAACTGGGGGCCCGGTCGCTATGTCATGCGCATCCAGGGCCCGGACGGCTACCTCCGCTGGCTGGGCCTCGAGATCCGGCTGATCGGCACCGGTGTTCCGGCCCCGGACGATTCCGTCGCACCCTAGGGTCGGTCTCGTCGCGCATCTCGGCGGTGGCGCGGCTCAGCGGAGGCGCGGCTCAGCGGAGGCGCGGCTCCTGGAGCATCTCGTACGTGGCCCGGGCGAGGATCACGAGGCCGATCCCGGCGAGCCACAGTCCGGGCATGCGCGTCACGACGTCGGCAGGCTGGTCGAACGAGAAGGCACGCAGCGTGTACAGGTCGACCACCCGGTAGCCAAAGCCGAGCCAGCCGATCGCCGCGATGATCGCGTAGCTCGACCAGCGATCGGCCGGCACCGGCCGCTCCGAGGCATACGGCAGCGTCACGAGGGCGAGCGTCGCGATCGACGCGGCGAACACGAGGATCCCGAGGGAATCGAAGCCCGTCCCGCTCAGAACCGGCAGGCCGTCCCCGCCACCGCGCGTCCACCACGGCAGGAAGCAGCCCACGAGCGCCATCAGCGCGCCCAGGGCGGCGAGGAGCCGGGACCGCCCGATTGGGCGGCGATGCATCGTCATCGGCGGGAGCGGCGAGTCACGCCTGCGAGTACACCTCCGGCCGCAGCACGCCGACGAACCGCAGGTTTCGGTACAGCTCGCCGTAGTCGAGCCCGTAGCCGACGACGAACTGGTCGGGGATTGTGAAGCCGATGTAGTCGACGTCGATCTCGACCAGTCGCCGGGCCGGCTTGTCGAGCAGGGTCACGATGCGCAGCGAGGCCGGCTTCTTGCCGCGCAGGTAGCGGACCAGGTAGTTGAGGGTGAGGCCCGTGTCGATGATGTCCTCCACGATCAGGACGTCCTCGCCCTCGATGCTCGACGAGAGGTCCTTGAGGATGCGCACGAGGCCCGACGACTCGGTCGTGGCGCCGCCATAGGACGAGACCTCCATGAGGTCGATCCGGACCGGGACCGTGGCCTTGGTGCCGGATTCGAGGGCCGGCC
>CAYXVP010000328.1:0-2531 GCA_964468305.1 uncultured Anaerolinea sp.
CGACGTCGGCTTTGCTCATCCTTCCCACCGCTTGAAGATCAGCGCCGCATTCTGGCCGCCGAAGCCGAAGGAGTTGTTGAGCGCCACCCGGATCGGTCGCCTGGTTGCCTTGTTCGGGGTCAGGTCGAGGCCGTCGGCGTATTGATCCGGATCGTGGAGGTTGATCGTCGGTGGGACCGCGCCATCGCGGATCGCCTGAATGGTCGCGATCGACTCGAGGGCGCCGGCGGCGCCGAGGGTGTGCCCGAGCATCGACTTCTGGGCGGAGATCGAGACGGCCGGACCGTGCTCCCCGAGCAGGGTCGAGAGGGCCTGCAGCTCCGCGCCGTCGCCCTCCGGCGTGGACGTCGCGTGGGCGTTGACGTGGTCGAGCTCCTCCGGAGCCCCGCCCGCCTTCTCGAGCGCCCGGCGACCGGCGCGCACCGCGCCGATCCCGCCTGGGGCCGGCAGGGTGATGTGCGCCGCATCGGCCGTGGCGCCGTAGCCGACGAGCTCGGCGAGCGGCTCTACACCGCGCTTCTCGGCGTGGGCCAGCTCCTCGAGCACGAGCATCCCGGCGCCCTCGCCGATGACGAAGCCGTCGCGGCCGCGGTCGAAGGGCCGCGAGGCTGCCTTCGGGTCGTCGTTCCGGGTCGACAGCGCCTTCATCGACGAGAAGCCGCCCAGCACCGCCTCGTGGATCGCCGCCTCGGAGCCGCCGGCGAGCATCACGTCGGCGTCGTCGCGCCGGATGGTCTCCCACGCCTCGCCGATCGCGTGCGCACCCGTCGCGCAGGCGGACACGATCGCGAAGTTCGGACCGAGCATGCCGAAGCTGATCGCGATCTGGCCGGAGCCGACGTTGGCGATGCCCATCGGGATGAAGAACGGGCTGATCCGGTCCGGTCCGCGCTCGGCCATGACCAGGACGTTGTCGAACAGGGTTGCGACGCCGCCGAGACCCGAGCCGAGGAACACCCCGGTCCGCTCGGCGAGCGGCCCGTCGATGCGGCCCGGCAGGCCGGCCTGGTCCAGCGCCTGGCGGGCGACGACGAGGCCGAACTGGATGTAGCGGTCGGTGCGGCGCTGGTCCTTGCGATCGAGCACGCCGCTCGGGTCGAAGTCGCGGACCTCCGCGGCGATCTTCGAGTCGACGCGGCTCGGGTCGAAGGACTGGATCGTGTCGACGCCCGACCGACCGGCGAGCAGCCCATCCCATGTCGAGGCGACATCCGGCCCGAGCGCGGACAAGGCGCCCATCCCGGTCACGACGACGCGACGGCCGTTCTTCATCGGACGAGCTTGCCGGTTCGGACGGTCGCGGCGCGGTAGACGTCGCCGGGCAGACCACGGGCGGAGATCGCGTTCGAGACGGCGAGGACGTCGAAGTCGGCTCGTTTGATCTCGGCGGTGATGGCGGGGCGATCGTCGCTGTCGATGTCCTCGTCGACGTCGTCCTCGCGGTCCGAGGCGGGTGTGGCGGCGCCGTCGAGCGTGACGAGCGCGAAGGAGGCCGTCGGGTCGCCGTCGAAGACGTAGCCCGCGCTGCCGCCGTTGACGACGACCTTCCAGCCGAACTCCTGCACGTCCGGGATGTGGGTGTGGCCGCAGCAGATCAGGCGCGCGTCCGTGCGCGAGATCCGCTCCAGGGTGGTCGACGGGTCGAGGTCGCGGTCGAAGCCCTGCGTCTGCGAGCCGGGCGAGGCGTGGGTCGCGAGAACGAGGTCGTCGCCGATCCGCACCCGCCGCTCCGACGGGAGTCGGCGGAGCCAGGCGAGCTGCTCGTCGTCGAGCGCGTCGTGGGCCCACTCCGCGGCGGCTCGGATGGCGTCCGAAACGCCCGCGTCCAGCAGCCACGGGAAGGCCGCCGCGTAGTCGGCGTCGGCGACGGCGACATCGGTGTTGCCCTGGACCACGATCGCGCCGTCGCGCTCCATCTCCCGGACCGCGTCGACCGTCGCGCCCGGCTCCGGCCCGTTCATCACGAGGTCGCCGGCGATGAGCGTGACATCGGGCTTCTCACGCTTGAGCGCCTTACGCACGGCCTCGAGCGCGGCGACGTTGCCGTGGACGTCCGACAGCACCGCGATCCGCGTGCTCATCGGCGGGGCGCCGTCATCGAAGAACGCCCTCCGGCGGGATGATGAAGCTCAACACCCCCTCGCAGGCGACCTCGCCGTTGACGCTGGCGACACCGCGGCCCTTGCCGAAGCGGCTGCCGAGCTTCTCCATCGTGATCTCGAGTCGGAGCACGTCGCCGGGCACGACGATTCGCTTGAAGCGCACCTCGTCGATGCCGGCGAACAACCCGATCCGGTCACCGAATCCCGGCTGCTTGGCCACGTACACCGCCATCGTCTGGGCGAGCGCCTCGACCTGGAGCACGCCCGGCAGGATCGGCAGGCCGGGGAAGTGGCCCTGCGCCCACCACTCGGTCGCGGTGATGCCCTTGATCCCGACGATCCGTTTCGACTCCGGGTCGTACTCGACGATCCGGTCGACCATGAGCATCGGCCAACGGTGCGGGATGAGCGCCTCGATCTCGCGCGTCG
>CAYXVP010000329.1:0-2514 GCA_964468305.1 uncultured Anaerolinea sp.
TACCTTCGGCTCCCCCTGGATTCCCGGCGGGCTCGCGGCCCTCGAGCTGCCTTACGACGGCTTCTGCTTCGCCTGCTTCGACGGGCGCTACCCGGAGCCCGTCCCGTACGACAGCGCTCGCCGCAAGTTCATGCTCGAGGAGGCGCTGCCCACGAGTGGCTGAGACGCGGCGCTCCTACACGCGCTCGGGCGTCGACGTGGAGGCCGGCGCGCGCGCCGTCGAGCTCATGCGCGGCGCGGTCGACTCGACGCGCCGGCCGGAGGTCCTCGGCGGGATCGGCGGCTACGGCGGCGCGATCTCGATTCCTGCGGGCTACCGCGACCCGGTGATCGTGTCCTCGACCGACGGCGTCGGGACCAAGGTCGCGATCGCCGCGGCGCTCCGCCGCTGGGACACGGTCGGGATCGACCTGGTGGCGATGTGCGCTGACGACGTGGTCTGCGTCGGCGCCGAGCCGCTGGCGTTCCTCGACTACGTCGCCGTCGGGCGGCTCGAGCCGGATTCAGTGGCCGGAATCGTCGCCGGCGTCGCCGCCGGCTGCCGCGACGCCGGTTGCGCGCTGGTGGGCGGTGAGACCGCGGAGCACCCGGGCCTGCTCGAGCCGGGCACGTTCGACCTGGCGGGGACGTGCCTTGGCATCGTCGACCGCGAGGACATGCTCGACGGGACAGCCGCGCGCGCAGGGGACCTCATCTTCGGCCTACCGTCGTCCGGCCTGCACTCGAATGGCTTCTCGCTCGTCCGTTCGCTGCTCGCAGAGCACGCCATCCCGCTCGCACGGCCGTACCAGGAGCAGCTGACGATGACCCTCGGCGACGCAAGACGCGACGAGGCGCTGGGCGCCGAGCCGGAGCAGGCGCTGCAGACCGTCGGCGACGTCCTGCTCACGCCGACGCACATCTATTCGCTCCGGCTGTTGGAGGCGCGCCGCGCCGTGCGCGCGGCCGGCCACGACATCCGGGGATTGGCCCACATCACCGGCGGCGGCCTGCCCGGCAACGTCCCCCGGGCGCTGCCCGAAGCGCTCGGCGCACGCCTCGATCCCGACGCCTGGCGAGTGCCGTCCGCCATCACGCTCGTCGCCGCGCTCGGCGGCCTCGAGGGCGAGGAGGCCAGGGCGACGTTCAACGGTGGGCTCGGGATGGTGATCGTCGTCGACCCGGGCGCCGCGGGCGTCCTCGAGGCGGCGCTGCCGGAGGCCGTCCTCGTGGGCGAGGTCGTCCCGGCGAGCGAGCTCGGCCGTCGCTACGTCGAAGGGCCCCTGCGGGTGGCCGTCTGACCGGCCGCATCGCCGTCGGCGTCTCCGGCGCCGGCAGCAACCTGCGCGCGCTGGCGGCCGCTGCGGACCGAGGCGAGCTCGGGGGGAAGATCCGCCTCGTGTTCGCGGATCGGCCCTGTCCGGCGCTCGAATGGGCGGCGGGGCAGGGGATCGACACCGCCCTCCTGCCCGGGCTCGCCGACAGCGAGCCGGCGGCGCACGCCGAGGCCGACGTGACCCTGGCGGAGACGCTGCGGGCGGCCGGGATCGATGTCGTCGTGCTCGCCGGCTTCATGCGCATCGTCGGCCCGGGGACGCTCGCGGCATTCGCGGGCCGGATCCTGAACACGCACCCGGCGCTCCTGCCGGCGTTCCCGGGCGCCCACGCCGTCCGGGATGCGCTCGACCATGGCGCGAAGGTCACGGGCTGCACGGTCCACGTCGTCGACGCCACGCTCGACGGCGGGCCGATCGTCGCCCAGGAGGCCGTTCCGATCGAGCCCGGCGATGACGAGGCGACGCTGCACGAGCGGATCAAGCGGGTCGAGCACAGGCTCCTGCCGCGGGCCGTCGCGCTGCTCCTGGCCGGGGCGGTGCAGCTCGATGGCCGTCGGGTGCGGATCGATGGCGAGGTAGCCGACGCCCGGGCCCCGCGACCCCGCCGCGCGCTGCTCTCGGTCAGCGATAAGACGGGGTTGGCCGATCTCGGGCGAGGGCTGCTCGAGCGCGGCTTCGAGCTGGTCTCGACCGGCGGAACGGCGCGGGTCCTGCGCGACGCCGGGCTGCCGGTCACCGACGTGAGCGCCGTCACCGGCTTCCCCGAGATCCTCGACGGCCGGGTCAAGACGCTGCACCCGGCGATCCACGCCGGGATCCTGGCCGATCGCCGGCTGCCCGCCCACCGCGAGGCGTTGCTCGAGCGCGGGATCGCGCCGTTCGAGCTGGTCGTGGTCAATCTCTACCCGTTCGCGGCAGCCGCGGACGCCCCGGGGATCACGCCCGACCTGCTAGGGGACCGCAAGCAGCTTCTGACGGCGTTCGACAACATGCGTCGCGACCTCGACAAGACCGGCGAGTTCGACGCTCTGGACAAGTTCGGCACTCAAGCCCTGGAAATGATCACCGCCGACAAGGTTCGCCGCGCCTTCGACCTGAGCAAGGAACCGGACCGCAGCCTGACCGCCTATGGCCCGGGAAAGTACTGACAACCGACGGCCCAGACTACGCCCCTGATGGGCCATTCCGGGGTTCCGGG
>CAYXVP010000330.1:0-2505 GCA_964468305.1 uncultured Anaerolinea sp.
CGCCGACCGCGCCCTGTTCGTGGCCAAGCGGTCCGGCGGTGGGCGCGTCGCGAACAGCTCCGAGGGCACGGCCCTCGTTGGCGAGTTCACGCTCCAGGCCCCGACGCCGATCGACCCGCTGGCGGCCACCGCCTAGGATTTCGCGGCACAGGTCGCGACGCCGCTCGGGGGCGCCGCGCGTCAGAGTCGGGGCATGACCTACTACGAGCCTCCACAGCGCCCACGGCACGCCCGGCGGAGAACCGCCCTCGATTCGCCGTGGCTGGCGGGCGTCCTCGTCGTCGTCGTGGTTGGGCTCGTGGGCACGCTCTTCGTCGGGCCGGCGCTCTTCGGGAGGCCTGGGTCCAGCGGCGTCGGCGCGCTCCAGACGGGATTCGGGCCATCAGCAACGCCGGTCGGGCCGTCCGCCGCGCCGACGTTCCTGCGGCCAACCCCCAGCCCCGGGCCCATATTTCAGGTCTACCGGGTGAAGAAGGGCGACACCCTCAGCTCGATCGCCAAGAAGTTCCATACGACAGCCCGATCCATCGCCTGGTGGAACCGCGGCGCGTACCCGACCCTGGACCCCGAGTCACTCAACTACAACCCGGGCACGATCCGCGTCGGCTGGGTGCTCGTCGTGCTGCCGGGCCAGGTCGTCGACGAGGCCAACCCGCCGACCCCCAGCCCCGGGCCCAGCGAAACGCCCGCCGCGAGCTAGTCGACGGCCGAGCGGACGGCGGCGATCAGCCGCCCGGGATCAGGAACGGCGGCACCCATAGATTTGCGGTGCCGGCGGTCCAGCCGGCGACCGTCGCCGCGACGAGCAGGCTGACGAAACCCATGAGGACGAGTCGATCCGTCCGATCGAAGACCAGCTCGTGGAGCCAGGTTCGCCTGCCCGTCCCGAACGAGCGGAGGTCCATCGCATCGATCGTGTCCTCCGCGCCGGCGATCGCGTTGACGACCGTCGGCACGATCACCGGGATCTGCCGCCGGAGGGACCTGATGCCGCTCCTGCCGAAGGCCTTCGGATCCATCCCGCGAACCCGCTGCGCGTCGAGCGTCGTCTGGAAGTCGGCCGCGAACGACGGGATGAAGCGCCAGGTGAGGTCGATCGCAAACGCGAACCGATACGGCACGCCGAGGCGAGCGAACGTTGCGCCGAATGCAGACGGGTCGATCGAGAAGGCGATCGGGAACCCGACGGCGATCATGCCCATGAACCGGAGCCACTGTGTTGCGGCGTACGTCACCGTGGCATCGGACACGGGCTTGTTGATGATCGGGATGGAACCGTAAAAGTGCTCTGCGGCGCCCTTGGGTAGGTGCAGCTGGCGGTCCGGGGAACCGACGATCAGATTGAAGATCACGATAAAGGTGACAAAGACGATCGCGAACAGCCACTGCCGGCGGACCGCGCGGAACGGGATATGCGCCTGGCGATACCAGGCGAAGCCGAGCCCGGTGAGCAGCACCATCACGCGAATGTCCCAGACCTGGATCGCCGCGAGGACGAAGCAGGCGACCGCGATGACAAGGAGACGGGGGTCGCGCTGTGCCAGCCACGACCCCCGTCCGAGATAGCGCGGCACGAAGTTCATGGCCGTGCCGCGCCGCCGCTAGCGTCCGAGGCGTTCCCGGACGGGTTCCCAGGCGTAGACCAGGATCGGGACCAGGATGATCGTGGCGATGAGGTCGCCGAAAACCGCCGGAACGTACTCGCCAAGGGCCGCGTTGAAATCGAGGCCGTCCTTGACGATGTCGCTGAACACGATGAGGAAGCCGATCACCACGCCGACGGCGCCGGCGATGGCGCCAGCGGCAGCCTTGCGGCCGATCGGGCCGTTGAGCCAGCTGGCGAGGTACAGCGGCGCGAGCCCGGCCAGCAGGCCGGCGGCGCCGTTCGCGAGGCTCCAGTTGTAGGACGTGAGCGCGCCCCAGCCGGAGATCTGGTCGCCGATCATGTTGCCGACGAGTCCGGTGAAGAAGCCGGCGATGGGGCCAAATGCGAAGCCGAAGAACGGAACGAGCGCGAACGCCGGCCGAACGTCGACCGCGGTCGTGCCCGGCACCGGCACCTTGAACAGGCCGACCAGCACGCCGTAGAGCGCCGCGCCGATGGCCGAGTACACGATGGTCCGTGAATCGACAGCCCACAGCGAGCTTCGATTCATGGTCATGGCAGTCATCCTCTACCCCTCCAAAGCGGTTGACTCAGGGCAAGTCAGGCGATGTGGCGGCTCCCTCCCTCCCCCGCATCCAGGCGGCGAGCTCCTCGGCACCGAGGAACCGGTCGGTGGCCCCACGCTGACAGGCATTCGCCCGCATCAATGAGGTCACCCGCAGGTTGCAGCTGATCCAGCGATCTTCGTCCTCGATCACGTCGGTAGGCGAGCCATCGGCCACGATCTCGCCGTCTCTGAACAGCAATATACGGTCCGCGTGCGCGAGCGCAAGATCGACATCGTGAGTGACGAGGTACACGGACTCCAGGTCGGGGATCGCCATGAGCTCGCCCATGAA
>CAYXVP010000331.1:0-2502 GCA_964468305.1 uncultured Anaerolinea sp.
GACAGGACCTGGTCCGCCCTGATCACCGGCGCGCTGTCCGGCGAGAGCGCCTGATACGCGGCCACGACCGTCGGGCTCAGCGAGACCAGCACGAACACGACGGTCTGCAGCACGCCCAGGATGAACCCGATGATGTAGCTCGCCCGCGGGGCGAAGAAGCCACCCACGAGCTGCGGCGCGAGGGCCGAGCCGGGAACGACGAGCAGCTCCCACAGGAGTATCGAGCCCTGCCGGAGCGGGAAGAGCATCCACGCTGCGCCGCCAACCAGGAGGAGCGCGGTGGCCGCGAGGAACGCTCGCGATCGCAGCAGCTCGGGTAGCGCCTTGAGGTCCTCGCGCACGTGGGCGGGGTGGTACGCGAGCCGGAACGAATCCATGATCCCGACCCGCCCAGTCGGCGTTCGATCGGTAGCGCGAGCAGGCTTAGCAGTGGTCTTCGACCCGGCATCGGGCCGCCGCTCGCCGTAGTCGAGCTCGGCGCCGCCGTCGGTTTCGGCGCCTTCGGCGGCGGTCGCCTGGCGATAGCGGCGCCGCGCCTCGGCGCGACCGGTCTGCTTGGCGCGAGCCACGTGTCCTCCTTCGATCTCGGCGGGCTCGCCATCGTACCGCCGCGGTCCCCGATCGGTAAGCGGCCGGTGAGCGCCAGGTAAGCGGCGGGTGAGCGCCGGGTGATCGGCCGCTGAGCGCCAGGTGATCCGCAGATGGGCCGCCGGTGAGCATCGCCTGCTAGAACGTCGCGAGCCGTCCCGCCCGGCCTCGGTGGCTCCCGCCCGGAGGTCGAGATCGGTGGAGCGCACTCGTGCCGCGGTGATCGCCGCGCTGTCCGTCGTGCTGTCACTCGCTGGGGCGGTCTACGCGGTCGGGTCGAGCCCGCAGCCCGGCCCGCTCGCGGCGGTGCCATGGCTGCCTTCGACGCTGGTCGTCTCGGAGGTCCAGACGGGTGGCGCATCGGCATCGGACGAGTTCGCCGAGATCACCAACGTGGGGGCCAGCGTTGTCGACCTCGCGGGCCTCGAGCTCGTCTACGTGACCTCGAGCGGTAGCACGATCACCCGGAAGGCGTCTTGGACGTCCTCGACGCCGCTCGACCGCGGCCGCCACCTCTTCATCGCGAACACGTCAGGGATCTACGCCGCCTTCGCGGACGCGACGTACAGCGGCGGATTCGCCGCGACCGGCGGCGCCATCGCGCTGCGGGCGATCGGCGGCGCGGCGGTCGATGCGGTCGGCTGGGGGGATGCCACGAACGCATTCGTCGAAGGCACGCCCATCGCCGCGCCAGCCGCGGGCTCGAGCATCGAGCGGAAGCCGGGCGGGCCCGCCGGCAACACGGTCGACACGAACTCGAACGCCGCCGACTGGTTCGCCCAGGCCACGCCGAACCCGCAGTCGCTCGCAGCCCCGCCGGTGCCGGCTCCCGATGCGAATGTCTCGCCCTCCGCTCCTCCGACTCCGACCGTGGCACCCACTGCGGGGCCGACGGGGACCCCGGTCCCGACCCCGGCCGCCACGCCGACCGCGGCGCCACCAGATCCATCGACGCCGACTCCGACGTCCACGATCGTGCCATCGCCAACCCCGGAAGCGACCCCCGAACCGACGCTCGCGCCACCGCCCTCGCCGACGGTCGAGCCGACGATCCCACCGACGCCGGAGCCGACGGCGGCGCCGACGATCGAACCGACACCCACCCCGCTGCCCACGCCGACCGCGCTGCCCACACCGACGTCGCTCCCAACCGCGCTGTCGACGCCAGAGCCCACATCGGTCGCGACATCGACCCCTCGGCCGATCATCTCCATCGCGGCAGCGCGCGCCCTCCCCGATGGGTCGACCGCGAGCGTCGCGGGCGTGCTGACGACCCCGCTCGGTGCCCTCGAATCGGGCCGCAAGGCGTTCATCCAGGACAGCACGGCGGGGATCGCGATCTACCTCGACGCGACGGTGGTCGCCGGCCTTTCCGCAGGATCCATCGTGCAGGCGACCGGGACCCTCGATGACCGCTTCGCCGAGCGAACGCTGCGGGTCGCCCGGGTCGATGTCGTGGCGCTTGGGGACGGCCTCATCCCCGAGCCGGTCCTCTGGCCGACGGGATCCATCGGCGAGGACGTTGAGGGATCCCGCGTGCTCGTCCCCGGTGTGACCGTGGGCTCGCCGAGCGACCCCGCGGATGGACTCGGGCTCATGGTCGACGATGGCAGCGGCCCGGGCCCGGCCATCGTCGCCCCCGGCGCGCCCCGCGGACTGAGCGTGCCCCGCCGGGGCGACGTGGTCGTCACGGGACCGGTCGGCCAACGCGACAGCAGCGGCACCGGCCTCGCCGGTTACCGCATCCACGTGACCCAGGCGGGCGACTTCCAGATCATCACGCCAACGCCTTTGCCCACACCGACCCCATCTCCATTCCCGAGCCCGGCCCCCACGCCGACGGCGACGCCCGCGGCGACCGCCGCGCCGACGCCAATCCCGACCCTCGCGCCCACGCCAGGCGCCACGGCCGCG
>CAYXVP010000332.1:0-2488 GCA_964468305.1 uncultured Anaerolinea sp.
CGGTCTTGCTGCTCGTGGGCTTGATCGGCGGGTACCTGCGCTGGAAGTATGTCCCGCGGCAGAACCCGAAGGAGGCCGATCCGGGCAATCCGTATTACTCGCCGCCGGACGAACCGGTACAGAGTTCACCGCAGAGACGCGGAGACGCTGAGGAAAAGAAATGAACGGGCGGCGCGGTTTGGGTTAAATCAACGGTCGTTAAGCGTGAACGACTTGCGGATGCTGTACGCGCGCATGTTGTAGCTCTTGGCCGTCCCGGTGCTGCCTTCGCGCTGCGCGGCTTCGCCGGCTTTTTCAAAATAATTCGCGGCGGCGGTCTTGTTGCCGCGCGCCAGCTCCTTTTCAGCGCGGTTGGCCCAATCGGTGGAGGGGCCGGCCTCCCGCGGGAGCAGGCCTACGACATCGTCCAGGGGGCCTCGTTCGAGGCGTCGAACAGCCGGCGTCCGCTGCGCGAGGTTCTCGCGCTCGACCCCGTCGTCGCCCGCGCGCTGCGCCTCGCCGACCTCGATGGCTGCTTCGACGATGCGCGCTACCTGACCCATGTCGCCGAGGTCATCGCCCGCCTGGACGCGCTCATCCCCCACGAGCGCGCCCCGGAGCGCGCGCCGCGAAAGGCGACGGCCGATGCTCACGGCTGATCGCTTCATCCGCTCGGGCAAGATGCGGGACCTGTTCCGCATCGACGATGACCGGCTGGCGATGGTCGCCTCGGACCGGATCAGCGCCTTCGACGTGATCCTGCCGACGCCGATCCCGGACAAGGGCCGCGTCCTGACCGGGCTGTCGCGGTTCTGGTTCGAACAGACTCGCGGAATCGTGCCCAACCACCTCCTCGCTACGGACGTCGAGCACGTCGCCGAGGTCCTGCAGCTCGCGTCGGCGGCCGAGCTGCGCGGCAGGACGCTGGTCTGCCGAGCGGCGTGCGTTCTGCCCATCGAGCTGGTCGTCCGCGGCTACATCGCCGGATCGGGCTGGAAGGACTACCTGCGGACCGGCACGGTCTGTGGCATCCCGTTGCCCGGCATGTTGCGCGAGGGCGATCGACTGCCGGCGCCGATCTTCACGCCGGCCACGAAAGCCGAGCAGGGCGAGCACGACGTCAACATCGACATCGATTTGATGGTCCGCATCCTCGCCGACTGGGCACCCGCCGGAGATGACCGCCTCGGGCAGGCGGCCGCACGCGACCTCGCAGCGCGGGCCCGCGCCATCGCCCTCGAGCTCTACGCGGCGGGCCTCGAGCGATGCGCTGCAGCCGGGATCGTCCTCGCCGACACGAAGTTCGAGATGGGCCTCG
The DNA here is from genome assembly GCA_964468305.1 of uncultured Anaerolinea sp. GTDB lineage: Bacteria > Chloroflexota > Limnocylindria > Limnocylindrales > CSP1-4 > UBA5189. The sequence goes on from CAYXVP010000332.1 coordinate 1,298, forward strand.
TCGACGGCGAGCTCGTCCTCGTCGACGAGGTGCTCACGCCCGATTCGTCGAGGGTCTGGGACGCGGCGACGCACGCGCCGGGCGGGCCGCAGGCGAGCTTCGACAAGCAGTTCGTCCGGGACTGGCTCGAGCGCCAGGCGTGGGACAAGGCGGCGCCGGGCCCGGAGCTGCCGGTCGAGGTGGTCGCGGGCACTCGCGCCCGCTACGAGGAGGCGTTCGAACGGATCACGGGCGCGAGCTTCGAGCGGTATCTCACGGACGACGTGATCGCCGCATGAGCACCTTCCGATTCGCGGTCAACGTCCTGCCCAAGGATGGCATCCTCGACCCGCAGGGCCGGGCGGTGGAGGGCAGCCTCGGGCATCTCGGCGTCGATGGCGTCTCGGGTGTGCGCGTCGGGCGGCGGGTCGAGCTCAGCGTCGAGGGGGCCACCGAGGTCGAGGCGCGGGCGACGGTCGAGCGACTCGCCGAGGAGCTGTTCTCGAACCCGCTGATCGAGTCGTTCGCGATCGAGTGGATCGACATCCACGCCGGGGTCGCCGGCTGATGCGCGTCGGCGTCGTCGTCTTCCCGGGCTCGAACTGCGACCGCGACACGCTGCGTGGCCTGGAGCTCGCCGGTGCGCAGGCCGTGCCGCTGTGGCACGAGCAGGCCTCGCTCGAGGGGGTCAGCGCGATTGTGCTGCCCGGCGGCTTCGCCTATGGCGACTACCTGCGCGCCGGGGCGGTCGCGCGCTTCAGTCCGGTCATGCGCGCCGTCCCCGCGTTCGCGGCCGCCGGTGGCCTCGTCCTCGGCATCTGCAACGGCTTCCAGGTGCTCGCCGAGGCCGGGCTCGTGCCCGGCGCCCTGCTGCGCAATCGCGGCCTCCGGTTCCTCGGCCGAGACGTGCGGATCGCCGCCGAGCGGCTCGACACGCCGTTCACCGCGCTGATCGGCGACGGGCGGCCGCTGCGGCTGCCGATCGCCCACGGCGAGGGCTGCTACTTCGCCGACGGCGCGACGCTCGACGAGCTCGAGCGCGACGGCCAGGTCCTGTTCCGGTACGTGGACGAGGGCGGGCGGCGCGCGGCCGACGACGGCGATCCCGCCAACCCGAACGGGTCGCTGCGGGCGATCGCCGGCGTCGTCAACGCCCGTGGCAACGTCGCCGGGCTGATGCCCCACCCCGAGCGGGCCTCGGAGGCGCTGCTC
>CAYXVP010000333.1:0-2465 GCA_964468305.1 uncultured Anaerolinea sp.
GCGCCATCGCGCGCCGCGCACCATCAGGAAACGAGACTACCGTGAACGTCCTCGACGAGATCGTCGCCGACCAGATCCGCAGCGACCTGCCCGAGCTCGCGTCCGGCGACACCGTGAAGGTCTCGGCGCGGGTCGTCGAGGGCGGCAAGGAGCGCATCCAGGTCTTCGAGGGAACCGTGATGCGGATGCGTGGCGGCGGCATCGCCCGCTCCATCACGGTGCGCAAGATCGCCAGCGGCGTCGGCGTGGAGCGGACGTTCATGGTCAACAGTCCGCGGATCGAGAAGATCGAGGTGGTCCGCCACGGCGAGGCGCGCCGCGCCCAGCTGTATTTCCTGCGCAAGCGCGTCGGCAAGGCCGCGACGCTGCGCGAGCGCCGGTCGCGGGCCTAGCCAGCGTGGTCGGGTAGCTCCCGACCCATCGTCCCGCCGGCGGACGTCGCCGGAGAACCGTCCGGGCTACCCTCAACTGCCGATGGCGGCGCGCGTTCCCACCTACCGCTTCGAGCGCGACCTGTGGCGTGCGGGCACAGTTCGCATCGCCGGGGTCGACGAGGTCGGTGTCGCGCCGACCTGCGGCGCGGTGGTGGCCGCGGCCGTGATCATGAAGCCCCACGCGCGGCGCATCCCGGGCGTGCGCGACTCCAAGACACTGTCGGCCCAGCAGCGTGACCGGCTGGCCCCGATCATCCGCCGGCGTGCCGTCGCGGTCGGCGTCGGCGCGGCGTCGGTCCGCGAGATCGACACGATCAACATCTACCACGCGACCCATCTCGCGATGCGCCGCGCGATCGCCCGCCTCGGCGGTCACGACCACGTGCTCGTCGACGGCAACCGGATCGTCGGGTTCGAGGCCGCCGTCGGACCGTACTCGGCGATCGTCGACGGTGACGCCAAGTGCTACTCGATCGCCTGTGCCTCGGTCGTCGCCAAGGTGATCCGAGACCGGATGATGGCCCTCCTGGCGGCCCGCTACCCCGGCTACGGCTGGGAACGCAATCAGGGCTACGCGACGCACGAGCACCGCGACGCGATCCGGCGCCTCGGGCTGACGCCGTTCCACCGGCGCAGCTTCCTGGCCCTCCAACGCACCCTCGCCGGCGACCAGATCAGCCTCGACCTGTTCGACGAAGCGGTCGAGGGCTTCGAACACGCGGACGAGCTCGGCGAGCTTGACCGCCTCGACGGCCTGCGCTCCTCGCGCCTGGGAGAGGGGCTCGTCTCGCTGCCCGGCATGCCGGGCCAGGCCGGTACGGCCGCGATCGCCGAGGCCGCGGCGATCCTGCGCGAGGCCGGCGAGTCGTCGCTGACGAGCGGAGCCGAGCTGGACAGATAAGCGGGGCGTGATCGCCGAGGGCCATGCTCGCGCCGATGCGGACCGTCGCGCAGCGGGCCGGTGATGCCGCCGAGGCCAGCGTCGCCGCGCGGCTGCGAGAGCTCGGCTGGCGGGTGCTCGGCCGCCAGGTCCGGGTCGGCCGGGCCGAGATCGACCTCATCGCGATCGACCCCGGGCCACCTGCGCAGCTCGTCATCGTGGAGGTGCGCTGGCGGGCGCGCCGCGACTTCGGTTTGGCGGAGGAGACGGTCGACGGGCGGAAGCGCGCGCGCCTGCGTCGTGCCGCGTTCACCCTCCGGGAGAACGGCGTACTCCCGGGCGGCGCGGCGCTGCCGGAGCTGCCCATCCGCTTCGACCTCGTGGTGGTCGAGCCCGGGCCGCTCGTCCGGCACCACAGGCATGGCGCATGACTGAACAGATCGCGTTCCGCGCGGGGGTCCGAACCGGGACTCGTGCTAGACTGCGCCGGCCGCGGGATCAGCCCACGGTGACAACCCGCCCGGCGGGCGCCGCAAGGCGCGTGCCGGAGCACTCACGCGGACCATTCCGATCGGGGCGGTGCCGGCGACCGAAGCGGTCCCGGCTCCCGACGAGGGTCCGCGGCGGACACAACCGAACCAGGAGGTCACGCCACCGTGCCGTCCATCTCGATGCGGCAGCTGCTCGAGGCCGGAGTCCACTTCGGCCACCAGACCCGCCGCTGGAATCCCAAGATGCGCCGGTTCATCTTCGCCGAGCGCAACGGGATCCACATCATCGACCTCGCCCAGACCGCGAAGCGGCTCGAGGCCGCCCTCGACTTCGTGCGCGAGACGGTCGCGCGTGGCGAGGTGGTCCTCTTCGTCGGGACCAAGAAGCAGGCCCAGGAGCCGCTCGCCGCCGAGGCGGCCCGCGCCGGCATGCCCTACGTCAGCCAGCGCTGGCTGGGCGGCATGCTCACCAACTTCAAGACCATCGGCAAGCGGGTGGCCAAGATGCAGGAGTACCGCCGCATGCGGGCCTCCGGTGAGTTCGACCTCATGCCCAAGAAGGAGGCCCTCCTCCTCAGCCGTGAGCTCGAGAAGCTCGAGCGCAACCTCGGCGGGATCGCCCAGATGGAGCGCCTGCCCGACGCCGTGTTCATCCTGGAC
>CAYXVP010000334.1:0-2456 GCA_964468305.1 uncultured Anaerolinea sp.
ACTGACCCCGCCAAGCTCCGTGCCGAACTACAAGCGCGCGGACTGGCGTTGCTCGACGCGTTTCGGCCGGGCGCGTCTCGGGCCTCGGCCTCGGGCTCCGCCTCGAGGATGGCGCCCCGCTCGACGCGGGAGAAGAGCCGGACCAGCGTGGAACGGATCGCCTCGCGATCGAGGCGGGCAGGCCAGTCCCGCGTCACCACCTCGGCGACGAGCCGGCCGTTCGAGCGCACCAACACGGCGCCGACCTCGCACGACAGCGGGTCCGCCGCCCGGGCCGCCACGTGGCGGGCGACGTCTTCGACCGTCTGGCCCTTGACGTCCATCATGTCCCGAACCGCCTGTACGACCTCGAGCTCGTCGGCGAGGAGCTTGTCCGGCGGCACCTGCTCGAGCTCGGCGACGAGCCGGGCGGCGAGCGGCACGAGCGTCGCGTCCGGCTCCGAGAGCAAGTGCGCGCCGCCGAAGACCACGAGATGGTCGCCGCCGACCGGGACGAGGAGGGCGTGCGTGGTCCAGTACGGCCCGATGATGCGGATCGGCTCGTCCTCGGCGTCGACGTGGGCGGGCCTGCTCGAGCGCAGGACGCGGGCGGCCAGCGGCTCGCTCTCTCGGGGGAGGTCGACGATGCCCATCCAACCCGCGCCGCGGCCGGTCCCACCGACGAGGCTGAGCACCGCGCCGGAGGCGCGGAAGATCAGGGTGTCCGGCGCGGAGGGTTTCTGCTCGCCGAGCGGCGTCGGGGTGTCCAGCGCGGGCGGCACAGCACGTTTCGGGCCTCGCTGGCGGCGCGCAGAGGCCTTCGGGACAGCCTGGGTCGACATCGGGCGCATCGTGGCCCGAGGTGCCCCGAGGCAACGACTAGCCGATGGTCCCCCGACCCGCGGCGGGAGTCCGGGTCAGATTTTCCGATCAGCTTGCCGGTGAACGCTCTCCGGGTTGCGCCACTGCCGAAGCTCCGATGGGTGCCACCCGCAGGAAGGACACCAGCACGGCGGCGAGGGCCGCCGCGCCGATGCTGACCCAGAACGTCGAGGCGATCCCGAGTGCAAGCGCCTCGTGGATCGACTTCACGATGGCAGGAATCAACGGTTCCACGAGCGGCCGGAACGCCGCGGGCACCTGGGCGAGTATCTGCGCGCCGAGATCACCGGTGCCGATGAAGTTGAGCTGGGCTCCTCCGCCCTGGGCACTGAACTGATCGATCGCCTGCTGGGGGAGTCCATTCGCGAGAAGACGGTTGGGCAGCTCCCGCGTCAGGGTGTCGGTGAGGACCGTGCCGGCGATCGTCAGGCCGATCGTGCCGCCGATCTGCTGGAAGAACGTCAGGCTGGCCGTCGCGACGCCGACGATCCGCGGCTCGACGTTGTTCTGGACCAAGGCCGTGAACACGGCGAACGACGGGCCGACGCCGAGGCCGACAACGGCCATCCACAGCCACAGGATGGGCAGCGGCGTGTCCGCACGCAGGTTCGTCAACAGGAACAGGCCCGTGGCGAGGATGACCATCGCCGCGACGATGATCGCCTTGTAGCGCCCGGTGCGGGCCGCGACCTGGCCGCTGATCGTCGCGCTCACGATGAGGGCGAAGATCATCGGCAGGAGGTTGAGGCCGGAGATCGTCGCGCCCTGCCCGAGGACCACCTGCAGGAAGCGCGGCAGGAACACGATCGCGCCGAAGAAGCCGAAGGCGGCGAGGAACATCGAGGCGATCGAGATCGAGACCGTGCGGTTGCGGAAGAGGTCGAGGCGCACGATGGGGTCGGCCGCCCGGCGCTCCCAGAGCAGGAACGCCGCGAGGATGACGAGCCCGACCCCGATCGCACCGCCGACCCATGGGTCGCTCCACGGGAGCGTCTGCTTGTTGGTGAGACCGACGAGGATCGGGCCGATGGCCGCCGCGAAGAGCGCGGCGCCCACGTAGTCGATGTTGCGCCCGCCCTCGGGGTGCTTGATGGATGGCAGCAGCCGGAGGCAGACGAACAGGGACACCAGCCCGATCGGCACGTTGACGAAGAAGATCCAGGGCCAGCCGAGGGTGTCCGTCAGCCCACCGCCGATGAGCGGCCCGAGCACCGACGAGATGCCGAAGACGGCGCCGAACAGCGCGCCGTACTTGGCTCGCTCCTCGGGCGGGTAGAGGTCCGCGATGACCGCGAGCGCGATCGGGAAGACGGCGCCGCCGGCGAGGCCCTGCAGGCCCCGCGCCAGCACGAACTGCCACATCTCCCGGCTGACGCCCGCGAGGATGGACGAGATGAGGAACAGCACGACCGCCCAGATGAAGATCGGGCGGCGGCCGTAGAGGTCGGAGAGCTTGCCGTAGATCGGCCCGCTGATCGTCGCCGGCAGCAGGTAGATCGTGATGGCCCACGTGTACAGCTCGTTGCCGTTGAGCTGCGTGATGATCTTCGGGAGCGCGACGCCGGCGACCGTCTGGTCGAGCGCGAAGAGGAAGA
>CAYXVP010000335.1:0-1393 GCA_964468305.1 uncultured Anaerolinea sp.
GGGCAAAGGCAACGCAGGAGCAGGTGCTCGCGGCGGGCCTCGGCTTGCCGGTGCTGGCCTGCGGCGAATTGCTGCGGGCCGAGGTGGCGAGCGGCAGCGACCTCGGGCGCGAGGTCCACGAGATCATGCAGTCGGGCGAGCTCGTCCCCGATGACGTAGTGGTTCGCCTGTTCCTCGGCCGCCTGGATCAGCCCGACGCCGCGGCGGGCGCGATCCTCGACGGCTTCCCGCGGACGAGGCACCAGGCAGAGGCCTTGGATGAGGCGCTCGACGCGTCGCACCGCCGGGTGGATCGGGCTCTGCTCATCGAGGTGCCCATCGAGCACCTGATCGGACGCTTTGCCGGGCGGCTCATCTGTACGGCCGGTGGCCACGTCTACAACGAGTGGTTCAAGCCGCCCCGCGTGTGGGGCGTCTGTGACATCGACGGTTCCGAGCTCGTCCACCGAGCGGACGACGCCGAGGCGACGGTACGAGCGCGGATGGAGCAGCAGCTCGGCCCGCTCGAGGACGTCGCAGATTACTACCGCGCTCGCGGGATCCTGGCGCCCGTTGACGGCCTCCGCCCGATCGAGGAGGTGACGGCGTCGCTGCTCGAGGCGCTCGAACGCCCTGCCTCGCAGCCCAGGTGATCACGCGCAAGTCGGCCCGCGAGATCGACAAGATGCGGCGGGCGGGACGGATCGTCGCCGAGGTCCTCGCCCTCGTCGAGTCCGAGCTGACGCCCGGCGTCAGCACCGGTCACCTCGACGCGCTCGCGGAGCGGCACATCCGCGACGCAGGCGCGACCCCCTCGTTCAAGGGCTACCTCGGCGGGGGTCGATACGGCAAGGGCCCGCGCGCGTTCCCGGCGAGCACGTGCATCTCGATCGACAGCGAGGTGGTCCACGGCATCCCGGGCGAGCGCATCGTCCGCGCCGGTTCGCTGGTGTCGGTTGACGTCGGCGCGATCCTCGACGGCTGGCACGGCGACGGGGCGCGGACATTCATCGTTGGGGAGGTTGCTCCGAAGGCCCGTGAGCTGGTCGATGCGACGCGCCTGGCGATGATGGCCGGCATCGGCGCGGCCCAGGCAGGCGGGCGCGTCGGCGACATCTCGGCCGCGGTCCAGGACGTCGGCGCTTCGCACGGGTTCGGCATCGTCCGGCCGTTCGTGGGCCACGGCATCGGCACCGACATGCACCAGGAGCCGCAGGTCCCGAACTACCGCACCGGCTCCCGCGGCGCCGAGCTGCAGCCCGGCGTGTGCCTCGCCATCGAGCCGATGTTCACCCTCGGCAGCGGCGACGTCTACGTCGAGGAAGATGGCTGGACGGTGAACACGACCGATGGTGCGCCCGCCGCGCACTTCGAGCACCAGCTCGCCGCCCCCGGAGACGGAACCGAGACTCTT
>CAYXVP010000335.1:1403-2452 GCA_964468305.1 uncultured Anaerolinea sp.
GAAAATGGGTGGGCGGGTGAAACGGACGGAGTGGGGGCTCGCCCGCAACTTGCGGAAAACGTTCGCGGTAACGGAGAACGGACCCGAGATCTTGACGACGATCGTCTGACGATGCGAACGATGCGAGATCGCCTCTGGCCCACCGAGGACCGATCTGAAGCCTCGCGGGCGATCGGTCCGAGGTTTCCGGAGATCCCCACGACAATCCAGTGATGCCGATCGCAGGAACGGCCGGTCGTTGCAGTGGGACTGCGTTTTCTGATACGCTACGCGTTCGTGTGTCGGCCCGCCCGGGCCGGCATTCCGTGTGAGAAAGGGACCCAGCACCGCCCGTGGCAAAGCGAGATGCGATCGAGGTTGAAGGCACCGTCGTCGAGCCGTTGCCCAACACGATGTTCGCAGTCGAGCTTGAGAACGGGCACCGAGTGCTGGCGCATATCTCCGGAAAGCTCCGGATGAACTTCATCCGGATCCTGCCCGGCGACCGCGTGCGTGTCGAGCTTTCGCCCTACGACCTGACGCGCGGCCGGATCACATACCGCTTGAAGTAAGCCGCCTCCGGGCGGCCGCATCGAGAATCGATCGAGGAACCGTTGAAAGTCAGAGCCTCCATCAAGGCCCGCTGCGACAACTGCAAGGTCATCCGCCGTCACGGCACCGTGATGGTCATCTGCACCACCAATCCAAAGCACAAGCAGCGACAGGGGTAGCGCAGACCGATGGCACGCATCGCCGGCGTCGACATCCCCCGCGAGAAGCGGGTGGAGGTCGCGCTCACCTACATCTACGGGATCGGGCTGCCCACGGCGCAGAAGATCCTCGTCCAGACCAACGTCAATGGCGACACTCGGGTGCGCGATCTGACAGAGGACCAGGTGAACCGGCTGCGCGAGCTCATCGACCGGCGCTTCAAGGTCGAGGGCGACCTTCGGCGCGAGGTCGCGACGAACCTCAAGCGACTTCAGGACACCGGCTCGTACCGCGGCCTGCGCCGCCCGCGCAACCTGCCGGTCCGCGGCCAGGGTACCGAGACCACCGCGCGCCATGCG
>CAYXVP010000336.1:0-2449 GCA_964468305.1 uncultured Anaerolinea sp.
CGACGGCACGGCCGAGGCGACCCCGGAGCTGCGGGCCGAGGGCGTGCGCGCGGTGATCGCCGCCGCCGACGAGAAGGGGGTCACCGCCTATGGCTCGTTCTCGACCGAGGCCGAGGCCGTGGCCGTGGCCAATTCCGCGGGCATCCGCGACGCCGAGCGGCGCACGTCGTCGCAGCTGCTGACGGTGCTCATGTCGCCCGATGGCGGCACCGGCTACGCCGAGGGCGTGAGCATGGACGCGACGACGATCGATGCCGCCGCGATCGGGCGCGAGGCGGCTACGAAGGCGCGGGCCGGCGATCGGCCGGTGTCGATCACCGCGGGCGACTACCCCGTCGTGCTCGAGGAGTACGCGGTCGTCGACATCACCGACATGCTCGGCTACCTCGGCTTCTCGGCCCTCGCGGTGCAGGAGGGCCGGTCATTCGTCGAACCGGGGCGGCGCATCGGTACCGAGCTCGTGACCATCGTCGACGACGGCGCCGACCCGCACGGCCTGCCGATGTCGTTCGACTACGAGGGCGTGGCGAAGCAGCGCGTCCCGCTGGTCGACGCCGGCGTCTGCCGCGAGGTCGTCTACGACTCCCAGACGGCGGCCCGAGCCGGCCGCAGCTCGACGGGCCACGGCTTGCCGGCCCCGAATCCGTGGGGGCCGTTCCCGCTCAACGCCGTGATGTCCGCCGGTTCGACGCCACGAGCGGAGCTGATCGGCGGCCTCGACCGGGGGCTGCTCGTTACCCGCTTCCACTACACGAACGTGGTCCACCCGAAGCTCGCCATCGTCACCGGGATGACCCGCGACGGGACCTTCCTCGTCGAGAAGGGCGAGGTCGTCGGGCCGGTGCGCAACCTGCGCTTCACCCAGTCCTACCTCGACGCCCTCGCCGGCGTGAGCGCGGTGAGCAGCAGCCGCAAGACGCTCAAGGGCTTCCTCGGCGCGGCCGTCGTGCCGGCGCTCCGCATCGACGCGTGGACCTTCACCGGCGTCACCGAGTTCTGACCGGCGGCGGCGGCCGATGACCTCGGCCGCGCAGCGGCTGGCGCTCCCGTTCGACCCCGCCGAGCAGCGCCGCATCAAGCGGTCGTGGGTCCGCCATTCGATCGCCGAGGACCGCCGCGACATCGACGGCCTGATCTCGACCCTCGCCCCGGACTGTGTCTACGAGATCGTCGGCAGTGGCCGGCACTGGGCCGGTCACGACGGCGCCCGGGCGTTCTACACCGAGCTCTTCGGGGCGTTCCCGGACAATCGCTTCGCGCTCTCGGACATCGTCATCGGACCGCAGGGCGCCTTCGAGGCGGTCGTGCTCGAGGCAACGCACGTCGGTTTCTTCGCTGGGCTCTCTCCGAGCGGACGCCGGGTTCGGCTCGAGCTTGCGATCTTGTTCCCCTGGGATCCCGTGGCGCGATTGTTCGCCGGCGAGCAGATCTACCTGGACCGGACCCGGCTCGGCTAGCGCCAGGGGCTTCGGGCGGGATCGGGGTAGAGGCGGACGCGCCGATACGGCTCGCGGCCGCGGGAGCGAGAGACGAGGTTGGCTCGCTCCGCCATCTGGTGCTGCAGGCGCCGGATGTACGCGTTCTGCGGTGACAGCTCGACCGCCTCCGCCCGATCGAGCACGACGCCGATCGCCTCCTCCGTCTCGCGCAGCGCCGCGTCGCGCGGGTCGATCTCGAGGGCGAAGATGGAGGTAAGGGAGGCCTGCATCTGCGGGATCGTGTTGGTCTTGAGGACGTAGATCGGCATGGCCCGCTCCTCGGCCTCGCGGACCATGGGCGTCTTCTGCCGGTATTCGCTGCGGATGGTCATCACGACGTCGGCCTCGTCGACGTCGCGGGCGATGATCACGGGCAGCTGTAGCTCGCGGATGGCCTGCTCGAGGCGCTTGCGGCTGATGCCTTGCGGCAGGACACGCAGGGTCGGCAATGACTCCGCGTCGGCGATGCGGAGGGTCGGGCCCGCCTCCTCGAGCTCGGCGTCGACGGCACGATCCATGAGCGCTTCGTCGTCGGCGCCGAGGTCCGCCGCGTTCACCGGCCCGGTGCCCTCCTCGGCCTTCAGCGCGTCGATGGCCTTCGAGGCGGACTCGCGCCACTCCCGCTGGCGCGAGAGCTCTCGCGCGTCCTTCGCCCGAGGCTCCGGCGCCGGCGTCGTGCCCCGCTCGAGCGGCCCGCGATCGGCGATGTCACCCGCCACGAAGGGGGCTTCGACTTTCGCCCCCGGGGCGGACCCGGCTGCGGCCGGCGTCCCGGAGCCTGATCGGCCGGGTCGCCACGAGCCGGAGGTGCCGGGGCGGAATCCCGAGCGCGCTCCGCGGTCCCCGCCCGGCGTGAAGAGACCGCCGCGGAACCCGCCGTCCCCACGCCAACCCGGCTCGGTCCGCCAGCCTGACCCGCCCTGCCCGATGAGCCCCGAGAACCGGTCCGGCGCGAGCTGCTCGCGCGGCGC
>CAYXVP010000337.1:0-2443 GCA_964468305.1 uncultured Anaerolinea sp.
GCGACAGCTCGCGCGGCCCGGCCGGCGCCTGAACGCTCGCGTCAGCGGCCGCGCGCTGCGCTCGATCGCAGGGATGGCGCCAACCACGACGAGCCGCCTGGCGGACCTCGCCGACGCTGAGCGGTTGTCGGGGCGCGGCACCGAGCGCCTGCTCCGCGTCGCGCGCACCGTGGCCGATCTCGCCGAGTCGGACGCCGTGCAGGTCGAGCACCTCGAGGAGGCTGCTCGCTGGCGCCCGAATCTGGACCGGCCTGTGCTGGCCCTGGCGGTCTGACCGTGCTCGGTGTGGGAGCAGGTCCCGACGGCTCCTCGGGCGACGTGGCAATGGAGCCGTCGCCCATGCCCGGGCTGGGCAGCGCCAGTCTAGGCGACGCCGAGCGCGAGGCCCTCGCCGTGCTCCTGTCCGTCGACGGGTTGGGGCCACTCACGCTCGCTCGTCTCGTCGACCGGCTCGGTTCTGCTTCCGCCATCCTCGAGGCCGCCGCAAGCTCGGGTGGCGCCGCCGCCCTGCTCGAGAGGAGCAGGTCCGTGGACGGCGAGTGGCGGACGATGCCCGGTGCGGTGGCGCAGTCGATCGCTGTCGCGGCGGCCAACCGGGCGAAGCTGTTCGAGGCGGTGACGAGGAGCGGCCTGCGCGTCGTCGCCCGGGGTGACCCGGACTACCCGCACCGGCTCCTGGCCATCGACATCCCGCCGCCGGCGCTGTTCGTGCGCGGCTCGCTCTCGTCACTCGAAGCTGGCCACGTCGTCGCCGTCGTCGGCACGCGCCGGGCCTCGCTGCTCGGCCGTCGGATCGCGAGCCGTATCGCGACCGCGCTTGCCCGCGCCGGCGCGACCGTCGTCTCGGGCCTGGCGGTCGGAATCGACGGCGCCGCGCACGCCGCATGCGTGACCGACGCGGCACCGACCATCGCGTTCATCGGCGGTGGTCACGCCCGACTCTTCCCGAGGGCACACGATCGACTGGCGGACGCGATCGTCGACGGCGGCGGCGCGGTCGTCTCCGAATACGCGCCGACGGTCCGACCAACGCGCGGGACATTCCCCCAGCGCAACCGGTTGATCAGCGGTGCCTCGGACGCGGTCGTGGTCGTCGAAGCCGGAGCCCGGAGCGGGGCGCTCGTGACCGCCTCATGGGCACTTGAGCAGGGACGGGAATGCTTCCTCGTCCCGGGTTCGATCGACGCGCCCAGCTCGGCCGGTTGCAACGGCTTCCTGCGCGACTGGCACGGGCTGGCGAGGATCGTGTCCGGGGTCCCGCAGCTACTCGACGACCTCGGCCTGCTTGGCGAGGCCGGCCTGCCGGACCCGGCCGACCCGAGCGCGATCGATCGCCGGGGCCGCGTGGTCGTGCGGTCGACGGTCGAGCTCCCGTCCGCACGGGCGGTGCTGTCCGGCCGCGATGCGACGCAGGTGGCCGTGGCCGAGGCACTCGTGCATGGCGCGGTGATCGTCGACGAGCTCGTCGCCGTGACGCGGCTGAGCGTCGGCGCGGTCCTCGGGGCGCTGACCCGGCTGGAGGCGGCGGGCCTCGCGCGACCGCTGCACGGTCGGTATGAGCCCACGGGTCCGCTCGCCGCGGTCGATCCGAGGGCCGCCTGATCCACTTGGCGCCACGAGGGCGCGGCTCCGCGTGGCGACCCAGGACCATCGGCGGGGTTTGCCGGCGCGCACCGATTGCTAGAGTCCCCGCCGTGATCCGGGCCGTCCTGCACCTGCTCAACGACCAGCCGCTCACGGTCGACCTCTTCGACGAGCCGAAGCCGGCCGACGTCGCCGTGATCTGTACCAACGTCCGCTCCATCGATGGCAAGCGCCCCGTGTTCATCGACTTCAGCAGCTCGACCTTCGTGTTCCCGATGGCAGCGGTTCGCTTCGTCGAGATCCCGACCGGCGCGGAGGAGGCCGAACGCGGCCGAGCGCCCGCGGCGGCTGCCGACACTGCCGAGGAGGCCGAGGATCTCGAGATCGACGAGGACTTCCTGCGCAGGGTGCGAGAGGCCTGAGCTCGTCGCCGAAACGCGTGCCAGCGAAGCCGCGGGTGCGCCGGAGCTGATCTGCCGGTAACCGGCCGTGCAGGGACCCGTGGGTATACTCCGCCGATGCCGAAGCACCTGGTGATCGTCGAATCGCCGGCCAAGGCGCGGACGATCGAGCGATACCTGGGCTCCGACTACCGTGTCCTGGCCTCCTACGGGCACGTCCGCGACCTCCCCGAGAATCCCGGCAAGGGCAAGCTGGGGGTCGACGTCGAGCACGGCTTCACGCCCGAATACGTCATCGCCGACGACCGGCGCAAGCAGGTGGACGCGATCGCCAGGGCGGCGAAGTCGGCCGATACCGTCTATCTCGCGACCGACCTCGACCGCGAGGGCGAGGCGATCGCCTGGCACGTGACCGAGGCAGCGCACGTCGCCAGGGACAAGACTCGCCGCGTCACGTT
>CAYXVP010000338.1:0-2440 GCA_964468305.1 uncultured Anaerolinea sp.
GGTGACGCGGGTCGAAGCCCCAAGCCAGGAGGACCTCATGGGGCGGCTGGCGGCGGAGTCCCGGGCGGGCAGGACCGTGGTCGCGACAACTCACGACCTGGCTGCGGCGAGCCGGCACTTCGGGCGGGTGGTCGGGATCAACCGCCGGGTCATGGCCGACGGCGACGTCTCGCTGTTGAACGACCCGGACGTCCTCTCTCGCACGTACGGTGGGCACCTGCTCGTGATCGGCGAACGCGGGGTGCTGCTCGACGACGCGCACCACCACGACACGGAGCGCGGCGCCGAGCGCCACTTCCACGAAGGGGAGCGGCAACGGTGAGCCCGCTTGACGCCATCATCGACCCCCTCACATTTCCGTTCTTCGTGCGGGCGCTGCTCGCGTCGACGATCGTGGGGCTGGTGTGTGCGGTCGTGGGCAGCTACATGGTCCTGCGCGGCCTTGCGTTCCTCGGCGACGCGCTGAGCCACTCGGCCTTCCCCGGCGTCGTCGCCGCGTACCTGCTCAAAGGCCCGTTCTACCTCGGCGCCGCGATCGCGGCGGTAGCGACGTCGCTCGCGATCGGCTGGGTCAGCCGGCGCGGGCAGCTGCGCGGCGACACTGCGATCGGCGTCCTCTTTGCGGGCATGTTCGCGCTGGGCATCTTCCTCTTCAGCCGGATCCCGAACTACGTCGGCGACCTGTTCGGGTTCCTTTTCGGCGAGGTGCTGGGCATCGGCGATCGCGACCTCCTCGCGCTGTCGATCCTGGCCCTGATCGTCCTCGTCGTCGTCGCGGCGTTGTGGAAGGAGCTGCTGTACGCCACGTTCGACCCGCTGGGGGCCGCGGCTGCCGGCCTGCCCGTTGCTCGCCTTGACTACCTCTTCCTGGCCCTGATCGCCCTGACCATCGTGGTTTCCCTGCAGGCGGTCGGCATCATCCTGGTCGTGGCGATGCTGGTGACCCCGGCCGCGATCGGCCAGCTCGTCGCCACGAGCTTCGCCCGGCTGATGGCGGTCGCGATCGCCGTGGGCGTGGCGTCCCCAGTCGTCGGGCTCTACCTGAGCTACTGGCTGGATGCCGCGACCGGCGCCACGATCGTTCTCGTCGAGACGACGATCTTCGTGGTTGTGCTGCTGGCGCGCCGCGCGCGGATGACGACCCAGCCGTACCACGCTACCAGCGTGCGCTGATGGCCGCGCCCGTCGTCCTGCTCGCCGGCGGGGTCGGCGGCGCGAAGCTCGCCCACGGCCTGCAGACGCATCTGGGCTCGCGGCTCGTGGTCATCGTCAACACCGCCGACGACGTCGAGCGGCACGGCCTCCTCGTGTCGCCGGACCACGACACGGTCATGTACACGCTCGCCGGAATCGACAACCGCGAGTGGGGCTGGGGCATCGAGGGCGAGACGTTCGCCGTGGCGGAGATGCTCGCGCGCTACGGCGAGGAGACGTGGTTCCGCCTCGGCGATCGGGATCTTGCGACGCACATCGTCCGAACCGCCCGCCTCCGCAGGGGCGACCGACCGACCGACATCGCCCGCGACCTGCAGCATGCGCTCGGCGTCCGCGCCGTGATCCTGCCGATGTCCGATGAACCGGTCCGGACGGAGGTCCTGACCGACGCTGGCTGGCTCGCCTTCCAGGACTACTTCGTGCGGCTCCACCAGGAGCCGGAGGTTCGTGACCTGCGCTTCGTCGGCATCGACGATGCGCGCTCGAGCCCCGACGTCGATGCCGCCCTCGAAGCGGCCGAGGCGATCGTCATCGCTCCGTCGAACCCGTTCGTCTCGGTGCGGCCGATCCTGTCCGTTGCCGGGGTCGAGGCGGGCCTGCAGACCGCCCGCTCCCGCGGCGCGCCGGTGGTGGCGGTGTCGGGAATTGTCGGCGGCGCCGCCCTCAAGGGCCCGGCGGATCGCATGCTGGTCTCGCTGGGCCACGAGGCGACGGCCCTCGGCGTCGCGCGCCAGTACACCGGCATCGCCGACGTCTTCGTGCTCGACACTGTGGACGCGGCCCTGGAACCCGAGATCCAAGAGCTCGGGCTCAGGACCGTCGTGACAGACACGATCATGACCGGCGACGCGGGCCGGGCGAGGCTCGCCGCGGAGGTGCTCGAGGCCGCCCGGACCGCCTGAGGGTCCATCCCTCAACCGCGGCTACGATGCGCGGCGTGGAGCCCAGGGCGCGCGCCGACCTCTCGCGGACATGGGCGCTCGTCCCGATCCGCGGGCTCGAGACGGCAAAGACGCGCCTCGGCGGGGACCTCGACGCGGAGGAGCGGGTCGAGCTCGTGACACGGCTGCTCCGGCGGACGCTCGTGGCCACGCGGGACGCCGGCCGGATCGCCGGTACGATCGTGGTGACCATGGACCCCGACGCCGCGGGCATCGCCACGGCCCTGCGGGCGGTCGGGCTCGTGGAGCGTGCGCCGGGGTTGAACCAGGCCATCGAGGCGGCG
>CAYXVP010000339.1:0-2440 GCA_964468305.1 uncultured Anaerolinea sp.
GGCCGGGGGGGGCTGGCAGGGCAGGGGCCGGTCCTGGCGGTAGCCAAGGGCGGAGTCGGCCTGGATGAGCGTGTGCAGCTGCGAGGTGCCTTCGTAGATGACCGCCGCCTTCGAGTTGCGGAGGTAGCGCTCGACCGGGAACTCGTTCGAGTACCCGTTCGCGCCGTGGATCTGGATCGCGTCGAGCGCGCTCTGGACCGCGTGGTCGGTAGCGTGCCACTTGGCGAGCGACGTCTCGCGCGTGTTGCGGACGCCATGGTTCTTGAGGAAGCCGGCGCGCCAGACGAGCAGCCGGCCCGCCTCGATCCCGGCGAGCATCTTGGCCAGCATCTGCTTGACCAGCTGGTGCCGGCCGATCTCATCGCCGAACGTCTTGCGCTCGTGGGCATACCTGACCGACGCGTCGAGGCACGCCTGCGCAAGCCCCACGTTGCCCGCGGCGACCGTGTAGCGGCCCTGGTCGATGGCGCTCATCGCGATCAGGAAGCCCTCGCCCTCCTCGCCGATGCGGTGCTCGATCGGCACGCGGACGCCATCCATGTTGATCAGCCCGGTGTTCCCGGCGCGGATGCCGAGCTTGCCGTGGAGGGATCCCGTCGACAGGCCCGGCATGCCCCGCTCGAGCACGAACGCGGTCACGCCGCGGTGCCCCTTCGAGCGGTCGACCGAGGCGAACACGAGGAAGTGGTCGGCGATGTCGGCGATGCTGATCCAGATCTTCTGGCCGTTGAGGACGTACGAATCACCATCGCGACGGGCTGTCGAGGCGAGGTTGCCGGCGTCCGTGCCGACGCCGGGCTCGGTGAGCCCGAACGTGGCGAGCTTCTCGCCCTTCGCCTGGGGCACGAGCCAGCGCTGCTTCTGCTCGTCGGTCGCCCACTGCATGAGCGTCAGCGAGTTCAGCCCGACGTGGACGCTCTGGACAACCCGGAAGGCCGTGTCCGCCCGCTCCAGCTCCTCGCAGATCATCGCGAACGAGATGTAGTCCATTCCGCCGCCACCCCAGCCGGAGTGGATGGGCGCCCCGAGGAGCCCCTGCGCTCCCATCCGGGCTAAGACCTCTCGATGGACCTCTTCCTTCGCGTCCCACTCGCGGATGAACGGGTTGATCTCGGCCTCGCAGAACTCGCGCACGGACTGCTGGACAAGGCGATTCTCGTCGGTCGGTCGAAGGTCGATCATCGCGTCAATTGTGCGGCTCGCCGGACCACTGGACGGGCCGCGCGAGCGACGCTCCGCCGCGACCACGCGGGCCCGCCGCCGCCGCCATCCTTGGGGGCGTGACCGATTCACCCGTCCCGACCTCGGAGCCGGCCTCGTACCGCGCCTTGCTCGGGGTCCCGTCGCTGGCCCGCGCGCTGGCGGGCATGCAGACCGCGCGGATCGCCCAGGCGATGGTCGGGCTGGGCCTCGTGCTGTTCACGCTGCAGCGCTACCGGTCACCGGAGCTCGCCGGCCTCGTGACGTTCGCGGGCATCGCGCCCGGCATCCTCGTGAGCCCGATCGCGGGCGCGCTGCTCGATCGTCACGGCCGGACGCGCCTCATCACCCTCGACTTCCTCATCGCCGCCGCCTCCCTCGCGTTGATCGGGACGCTGGCGCTGCTTGACTTGCTGCCGTCCTGGCTGCTCATCGTCATCGCCGCGCTCTCGGCCCTGACCGGACCGCTGAGCGCGACCGGCCTACGCAGCCTGTTCCCGCTGATGGCACCTCGCTACCTGTGGGAGCGGCTGAACGCGATCGACTCGAACGGCTACGTCGTCGCGACGATCGTGGGTCCGCCGGTCGCCGCGTTGGCGGTGAGCTACCTCGGCGGGCCCTGGGCGCTGATCGTGCTGGCGCTCGCGTACGCCGTCGCCGCGCTGATCGTGGCCGGCGTGCCCGATCCGCCGACGGCGACGATGTCGTCGGGCAGCCTCCTGCGGGACGCCTGGGACGGCGTGCGCTACGCCTGGAGCAACCGGACCATCCGCGGCCTGGGCTTCTCGGTCACGACGCTCAACGTCGCCGGCGGCATCGGCTCGATCGCCATCCCGCTCATCATCCTCGACCGGCTGGGGCTCCCGACCGAGGCGGTCGGGCTCATCTACGCGTTCCAGGGCGTGGTCGGGCTCGTCGCCGGCCTGTTCGCGGGCCGACTCGACACGCGCGGCCGAGAGCGTCAGCTCATCGTCTGGCCGATGCTCGGGTTCGCCGTCGGGACGGCGCTGCTGCTCCCAGCCGCAGGGCTCCTTGCGGTCCTCGCGGCGATGGCGGTCATCGGCTTCGTCAACGGCCCGCTGGACGTCGCCATGTTCACCGTCCGCCAGCGCCGGACGGATCCAGCCTGGATGGGCCGGGCGTTCGCCGTGTCGATGTCGTTCAACTTCGCCGGCTTCCCGATCGGGTCGGCGATCGGCGGTCTGCTTGCCGGACGATCGATCGAGCTGGCGATCGGTGT
>CAYXVP010000340.1:0-2429 GCA_964468305.1 uncultured Anaerolinea sp.
TTCCGGTGTTACCGGCGCGAGCATGAGCTCACCAGTCCAGGGAAGGGTGTCACGATTCCGGGTTCATCCGATCCTGCATTTCGTGGCGATGCAACCCGCTACAATCCCGAAGAGATGCTGGTGGCCTCGCTGTCCGCGTGCCACATGCTATGGATGCTGCACCTCTGCTCCGAAGCAGGGATTGTGATTACGGAGTACGATGATCAGGCGATCGGGACCATGGTCGAGACTGAAGATGGCGCGGGGCAATTCACACGAGTGGTGCTGCGGCCGCTCATGACGATCACCGATGCGGCGCGCATTGCCGAGGCGACCGCGTTGCACGCGAAAGCGCATGAGCTTTGCTTCATCGCACGTTCCGTGAACTTCCCCGTACAGCATCAGCCTGTGGTGATGGCAGCCTCGGCCGCGGCCTGACCGGTGGAGAAACTCGAGCCCAACGCCTGGGCGGCCTTCTGGCAAAGCGTCTTCCGATTCCAAAGCGAGAAGATCACGCCGGCGCTTGCCCTCCGGAACGCGATTGGCGTAGTATTGCCGCTCGCAGTTGGCGTTGCTTTCGGCGCAGTTGTGACCGGGCTCGCTGTGACCACAGGCGCACTCAATGTCGCCTTTTCCGATGGGGAAGATCCTTATGTGGACCGCGCCCGCCGGATGTTGGGGGCAAGCGTACTGGTCGGAGCCGCCGTGTTTGTAGGAGAACTGTGCGGGTACAATTATCTTCTCGCGGTACTGGTTGCCGGCGGGATCCCATGTGCGGATCCCGTCGCCACGAGCCATGTACGGCGGGTAGGGGGCGCTGAAGATGGTCGTCCTGGTCGAACCGCCGGGGAGCGAGGCGGTCGCCCGATCGAACAGCGCGGCGGAGCGTGGTGTGCGGGCGAGGTACTCGGCGACCAGAGACGTCGGCACGGCGGCATCATCGCTCGGCGCGGGGTCGCCTGTCACGGCCGCGGTCAGCCTCGGCGCAGCCTCGATCCCGCGGCGCGGACGAGCTCCGCGCCGTCGGATCGGCGGATCACAGCCGACCACGCCCGCCCCGTCCCGTGGAGGGCGACCGCGACCCGGTCGCCGCGGGCCGCCGAGGCGAGGTACTCCAGGCGGTAGGTGCGCGGCAGCGCGTCCGTGGCTGCGCGCCAACCCGCTCCTTCCACCGCCTCCTCGAGCCAGTCGACGTAGACGGCGTTGTTGACGTGGTCGAGCGGGTCGAGGTCGCTCGGCCGGACGCCCAGCTCGATCGTGGCGATCGGGGTGTCGGTCGGCGCCTCGACGCGGAGGATCTCGCTGCGTACCTCCGGATTCGTGAACGCGACGCCGAAGTCGGGCGGAATCCGCACCACGCGGTTCCGCGCGTCCAGGAGGACCCAGTCAGTGGTCACGCTCGCCGCCGGGCGGCCGTCCGAGAGCCGACACTCCCCGAGGCGACGGGCCCAGATCCGGCGGTGCCCCACCACGGCCGTGGAGACGCGCAAGGTGTGCCCGATCGGAATCGCCTCGCGAACCTCCAGCTCACAGCCACGGACGACCCAGCCGAGGCCCCGGGCCTGATACCAGGCGCGGTCGAAGCCGAGCTGCTCCGAGTGGCGCCAGGCGACGTCCTGCGCATAGCGCAGGAGCGCGGACGTCCGGAGCAGGCCGTCGGCGCCGGCCTCGTCGAACCGCACCCGGTAGCCGGCGAGGTAGCCGTTGTCGATGCCCGCAACGGGCCGCGCCGACTGCCCGGTGAGGCCCGGGTCGAGGATCGTCGGGGCGGCGTGGGGATCCACGCCGAGAGCCTAGCCCGGGGTTGGCCCTAGAGCGTCGTGCGCTCCGTGTTCAGGCGCCGGCTCAGCGTGGTGAGCACCGATTCGCGCGTCCGTGGCCGGCGTGACGCGACGACGCGCGCGGCCCGCACGGCGAGCACGCGGAGGCGGTGGGCGGTGGCCTGGTTCCACGCGGACGAGTAGGCGCGCGTCGCGTCTGCGCGGATCGCGGCCGCGTCGAGGCGATACCCACGGAGCTCCAGATCGACGACGGCGTCGAGGACGGCCCTGTACAGACCGGGCAGAACCTCAGCGACCGGTTGCTGCTCCACGCGGGCACCATGAACCGGTACCTAGGTTTGCGTCATCGACCGCAGGTACCAGCCCGACGCGGGCGTTCGTTCCCGCACGGCCGCAGCGTGGCCGTGCGCACGCTGGCGGGCCCTCAATCCCCGGAGTGCCAGCCGCTGTGGATGTCGAAGCCTTGGAAGGCGCCGGTCGCCACCGACCAGCTCGGCTCGACACGCTCCACCCACGCCCCTGGCGGCCCATCCCGAAGCTCGCCGAGCAGCGTCTCGAGCGAGGCGCGCGGACCCTCGGCGACGCAGCGCACCCGACCCGCTGGCTCGTTGGCGACCCAACCCGTGAGGCCCAGCCGATCCGCCCGGCGGGCGACGAAGATGCGAAACC
>CAYXVP010000341.1:0-2428 GCA_964468305.1 uncultured Anaerolinea sp.
CTGATCGCCTCGAACACGAGCACGTAGTTGTTGAACAGGACGCGGGCCAGGTCGTCGGTCAGGGTCCGGATCTGGGCCGCGACGGCGCCCCAGTTCGTGCCGTACGCCGCGATCGCGACGAGCACCGCGACCACGATCGAGGCGATCGCGGCGGGCACGGCCTGGGTCTGGAACACGAGCCGGGCAGGCGCCGCCTTCTCCTGCGTGAGCATGATCGCGAACAGGATCAGGACGCTGATCGCGCCGATGTACACGATCACCTGGGTCGCGGCGACCATCACCGCCCCGAGGCTCACGTACAGGCCGGCGAGGGCGAGGAAGCAGACGATCATCGCCAGGCCGCAGCGGATGATGTCGCGCATCGTCACGACCGCGATCGCGCTGGCGAGCATCAGCGTCGCGAGGCCGGCGACGAGGGCGTCGTTGAACGAGCCGCCGAGGAGGATCAGGACGAACAGAGCTGGCGTGGTTACGATCGCGCCGGCGACGGCGGCGGCGATCAGGTAGAGCCAGGCTCGCATCGCGCCGTTACTTCAGGTGCGCCTGGGTGGCGCCGCCGGTGCCGACGTCCGCGCCGTGGCCGCCGCCGTGTCCGTTGCCCGAGTCGCCGTTGCGGGAGAGCGTCGCGGGCAGGACCGTGAGCAGACGGTCGGACTGGATGAAGCGACCGGCCTCGATCGCGCGCTGCAGCCAGTCTCGCTCCTTGCGGATGTAGGTGACCTCGGTCTCGCGGTCGATCTGGGCCATCGCCATGAGGTCGATCATCGGCTCGGCCCGGCTCGAATGGGCGAGCTCGAACTCGCCGCCGTCGCGCAGCGCGTCGTACGGGCAGGCGTCGACGCAGATGCCGCACAGGATGCAGCGACTCTCGTCGACCTCGTACTTCTGCAGGACGCGCGGCTTCGGCATCAGGGCCCCGGTCGGGCATGTCTCGGCGCAGCGGCCGCACGACACGCACGGTGTGTCGTTGAGGCTCATGTCCAGCGGCGTCGTGACGAGCGTGTCGAAGCCGATGCGCATGAAGTCGTAGCACGCGGCGCCCACGACCTCGGCGCAGACCTGGGCACAGCGGCCGCAGTCGATGCAGCGTGACGGCTCGCGCAGGATGAAGGCGTGCGAGTCGTCGCGGACGTAGTCGTGGTTCACGCCGGTGAACCGGTTCTCGCCGACGGAGCGGAGCCCCGCGCCCTGGTGGGGCTCGGGCTCGAGCGTCGTCAGGGTCGTCTCGTACTCGATGCCCAGGCGGCGCAGGTCGCAGTAGCCGATGGCCTCGCACGTGCACTGGAGGCAGCGCGTCGACTCGGCGACGATCTCCTCGCGGAGGTACGGGAGCTCGTACTCGACGTAGCTGTGCTTGCGCTTCTCAGCTTCCAACGCCTTGAGCCGGTAGCGCGGCTCCTTGACCTCGGCGGTGAAGGGCACGATCGACAGGAAGATCGGCTCCGGCTCGGCAAGGGTCTGGCGGGTGCGGATCTGGGCCAGGTCGTTGCCGCGCAGGAACGCGTCGACTGCGTAGGCGGCGCGGCGGCCCTCGGCGACGGCCTCGACCACCGTCGCCGCGCCGATGCGTACGTCGCCCGTGCCGAACACGCCGGCCCGGCCGGTCTCGAACGTGACCGCGTCCGCCTGCAGGCGCCGGTTCTTCGTTGCCTTCGGGCCTTGTGAGCCGGGCCCGATCCAATCGAGCTGCGGCCCCTGGCCGATGGCCAGCAGGACTCGGTCGCACGGGATCGTGAACTCGGTCCCCGAGGCGGGCTCCGGGCGCCGCCTGCCGGAGGCGTCCGGCTCGGCGAGGCGCATCCTGATGAACTCGACGCCCGTGACGTTGTTGTCCTTGTCGGTGACGATCCGGACGGGGCCGGCCTGGAAGATGGCGGTCACGCCTTCCTCGATCGCCTCGTGGACCTCGTTCGACGCCGGCATGTCCTTCTGGTCGCGGCGGTAGACGAGCGTGACCTCCCTGGCCCCCTGGCGGATCGAGGTGCGCGAGCAGTCCATCGACGTGAAGCCGCCGCCGATGACCACGACCCGCTTGCCCCTGTGGGCCGGGTACGGCAGGCCGAGGGTCGCCGTGCGGAGGTACTCGAGACCGTCCAGGACCTCCGGCGCGTCCTCGCCGGGGATCCCGAGCTTGTTCGTCTCGTAGCAGCCGATGGCGATGACGATCGCGTCGTAGCCCTGGTACTGCAGGTCGTCGAGGCTGAAGTCGCGGCCCAGGCCCTGGTTGCACACGATCTTGCCGCCGAGGCGGGTCACGCTCTCGTACTCGGCCTCGAGCACCTCGACCTTGGGCAGGCGGTATTGGGGGATGCCGTAGCGGAGCATCCCGCCGGGCGCGGGGTCGCGCTCGAAGACGGTGACCTCGTGGCCGGAGAGCAGGAGGTAGTAGGCCGCGGCCATCCCGGCCGGCCGCGAGCCGGAGACTGCC
>CAYXVP010000342.1:0-2404 GCA_964468305.1 uncultured Anaerolinea sp.
CGCGTCGGCGGCCATCGCGACCGGGCTCTACGGCGCCGCGCTGCTCCTCGCCGGCCTCGCCTCGGTCCTGCGCGCGCCCGGCGGAGGGACCGCGGCTTCGACCGGGGTCACCCGCACGCTGGCATTGATCGCGACGCTGGGCTACCTCGCCGCCTTCGCACCGCCCGGCTGGTTCCGCCGCTTCGTGACCCGGGCTGCCTCGTTCCAGCTCGTCCGAGCCCTCGTGTCGCCGCCGACCGAGGTCACGCCGGGAAGCCTCTGGCACGACCTGGCGCGGACGGCGCAGGAGATCCTGGGCGCGCGACGCGTCTCGATCCTGCCGGATGCTCCGGGCGCGCCGCTCGCAGTCGTCGGCGACGAGGACCCGCGACTCGAGTCGGGGCCGGTGATCGCGGACGCGCGAAGACCAGTGATCTCCACGATCGAGGTCCGGCTCCAGCCCGGTGGGCCGCACTCCGCCCGCCTCGTGGCCGAGATCGAGGGCCGGCCCCTGTTCGTCGGCGACGACCTGGCCCTGCTCGAGGACCTGTGCTCGCTCACGGCGCAGGCGATCGACCGCGAGGAGATCCTGATCGGGCTCGGCGAAGCCCGCCGCGAGGCGGAGGAGTCGAGGTCCGTGCGAGCGAGCGAGGCCCGCTTCCGCGCCCTGCTCGACGCCGACCCGAACGCCATCCTCGCGCTCGACGAGGACAGCAAGATCTCATGGGCGACGCGGCAGGCCGGCGAGCTCTTCGGCGCGCCGGTCGACAAGCTCGTCGGGCTCAACCTCGGCGACCTCGTTGCGATGCACAAGGAGGAGGCCGCGACAGCGACGCTCGACCGGCCGGTCTTCCGCTCCGAGACGACCGGGCGCCGGATCGATGGGACGCACTTCCCTGCCGAGATCGCCCGAACCGGCTTCGATCTCGACGGCCGGCCGTTCCAGGTGGCCGTCGTCACGGACGTCTCGTGGCGCCACGAGGCCGATCAGATCCGGGACCGCTTCATCGGCGTGCTGTCCCACGAGCTGCGCACGCCGGTGACGTCGATCTACGGCGGAACGCAGCTCCTGCTCGGTCGTGGCGCGCGCCTCGACGCGGATACCCGGAGCGAGCTGCTCGTCGGCGTGGCCGCCGAGGCGGAGCGGCTGCAGCGGATGATCGAGAACCTCGTGGCCATGGCTCGGATCGAGCGCGGCGGCGAGTTCGGTGGAACGCGGCCGGTCCTGCTCGACCGGATCATCAAGCAGCTCGTCGAGCGCGAGGCCGCGCTCTGGCCGGAGGTGACGATCAAGGTGGCCTCGACGGCGCCCGTCCAGATGGCCGCCGCCGACGAGGAGTACCTCGCCCAGATCATGCGCAACCTGCTGTCCAACGCGGCCAAATACAGCGGCCCGGGTTCCACGGTCGAGGTCAGCCTCGAGGATGGCGAGGGCGAGGTCCTCGTCCGCGTCCGCGACGACGGACCGGGCATCGACCCGGACGACGCGGACCGCCTGTTCGGCCTCTACTACCGTGCGGCGCCGGCTTCGACGACGGCACCGGGAGCGGGGATCGGCCTGTTCGTGTGCCGGGAGCTCGTGGCGACGATGGGCGGTCGGATCTGGGCCCGGCCGCTACCGCGCAAGGGCGCCGAGTTCGGCTTCAGCCTCCCTGTCTATGTCGACGAGCTCGATGTCGATCGCTCGCCGGGCGACGACGCGAGCCACCCATTCGAATTCGCTCCGGCGGCGCAGGCAGACCGCGAGACCGTCGCGGGCACGGCCGCTGCGGCGGCCGATCCCGACGCGACGAACGGCCAGGTCAAGGGCCCGAAGCGAGCTCACGCGACCGCCTGAGCGGTCGAGCGGCCGAAACCCGGTGGGCGATCGGCGTTCAGCCGATGCGCCAGTACACGCCTCCGCCCGTGAAGCAGTGATCGAGCAGAACGCACAGGCCGTGGGTCATGTCCCAGATCCGGCCCTGCACGTACGGGCCGCGGTCGATCACCATCGTCGTGACCGTGCGGCCGTTGTAGCGGAACGTGACCTTCGTCCCGCATGGCAGCGTCCGGTGGGCGACGCCAACGGTGTCCTTCTGGATCCCACCGGGAACCAGCCCGCAGGCGCCGTTGTGGCCGTAGAAGCCGGGGCCGTACCAGCTGATGTTGCCGTCGTAGTGCCACGCGGTCGCGGCGATCGGCTCCGCGACGGGCAGCGGCGCGTTGGCTCGTGGCGCCGCATCGGCCGCGAACGGCGCCGGCTCACGAAGCACGGCATCGAGACCGAGCCGCCCGGCGGACGCGTGGGATGGGTCCAACGATGTGGTCGCCACCGTCGTCATCTCGGAGCCGAGGTCGATGCTTGCAAACCTCGACGGGTCGATTGCCCCGGGGGCGCTGGGGACGCGCGAGCCGGCCGATCCGGGGACGACGATCAAGGCGAGCG
>CAYXVP010000343.1:0-2379 GCA_964468305.1 uncultured Anaerolinea sp.
GGAAGCGCCGCTCGAGCGCGGCGTCCTTCTCGATGTGCTTGCGGTACTCGTCGAGGGTGGTCGCGCCGATGGTGTGCAGCTCGCCCCGGGCCAGCATCGGCTTGAGCAGGTTGGAGGCGTCCATCGCGCCCTCGGCCGCACCGGCGCCGACCACGGTATGCAACTCGTCGATGAACAGGATGACCCCGCCGTCGGAGTCCTTGATCTCCTTGAGGACGGCCTTGAGGCGCTCCTCGAACTCGCCACGGAACTTGGCGCCGGCGATCAGCGCGCCCAGGTCCAGCGCGACGACGCGCTTGTCCTTGAGCGACTCGGGCACGTCGCCGCGCACGATGCGCTGGGCGAGACCCTCGACGATGGCGGTCTTGCCGACGCCGGGCTCGCCGATCAGCACCGGGTTGTTCTTCGTCCGGCGCGAGAGGACCTGCATCACCCGGCGGACCTCGTCGTCGCGCCCGATCACCGGGTCGAGCTTGCCGGCGCGCGCCTCGGCGGTGAGGTCGCGACCGTACTTCTCGAGCGCCTGGTACGTGCCCTCGGGGTTCGGCGAGGTGACACGCTGGCCGCCGCGCACCGACTGGAGCGCGGTCAGCAGCTGTTCCCTGCCCGCGCTGTGGCGCTCGAGCAGCTTCTGGCCCTCGCCGCCGACCTCGGCGGTGCCGAGCAGCATGTGCTCGGTCGAGGTGTATTCTTCGCCGAGCCTCCGCGCCTCCTCCTGGGCGCGCTCGATCACCCGCTTCGCGCGCGGGTCGAGGGTCAGCGAGCCGCCCTGGATGCGGGCGCGCTTGGCAAGGACCGCGGCGAGCTCGCCGCGGAAGGCGGGCAGGTCGACGCCGAGCCGCCGGAGCGTCTCGGCGGGCACGCCGTCGTCGGGCTCGATGAGCGCGGACAGGATGTGCTCCGCGTCGAGCAGCGGGCTCTGCAGCCGCTCGGCAAGCTGCTGGGCGGCAACGATGGCCTCCTGGGCCTTCTCGGTGAATTGGTCGAGTTGCATGTCGGTTTCTCTGCTCAGGTTCGAGGATCGGGCTGGGCGACCAGGTCCAGGAATCTCCCGGCGGCGGTCGCGGCCTTCTCGTCGAGATTGGTTGGCAGGACGAGGCGGATGCGGACGTACAGGTCGCCCGAGCCATCGCCCTTGAAGCGGGGCATGCCCTGCCCCTTCAGTCGAAACGTCCGGCCGTTCTGGGTGCCCGCGGGCACCGTCAGCAGGACGCGGCCCTTCAGGGTCACCACCGGAATCTCACCCCCAAGCAGCGCCTCACGCAGCGTGACCGGAACCTCCCGCTCCAGGTCGTCGCCCTTGCGGGTGAACGTCCTGTGGGCCTTGAGCCTCGTGACGACGATGAGGTCCGCGCCGCCGGGGCCCTTGCCGGTCAGCCGGATGCGACTGCCGGTGCCGGCGCCGCGCGGGATCGTGACCTCGAGCCGACGACCCTCGAGCTCGACGATCCGGCTCGTGCCGTGGAACGCCTCCTCGAGCGAGAGCTCGGCGGTGACCTCGATCGGCTCGCGCCGCAGGGCCTGACCACCGCGGCTCGTGCCGCCGACGTTCGCCCGGCGGCGGCCGGTCCCGCCGGCCGTGCCGGCCATGCCCAGGCGTGCGAGCAGGTCGTCGATGGACTCGCCGTCGCCGGTGCTGAAGACCTCCGGCTCGCCGGCAGCGGCCGACTCGTCGCCGAACATCATGTGGAAGAAGTCCGAGAACGCGCCGGGGTCGCCGGTCGTCCGGAACTCGTAGCGGACGCCACCGGGGCCGGCGGCGTTGCCGGTTCGGAACGAGTAGCCCGCGAACGGTCCACCCGGCCCGAACGGGTCACGACCGCCGGAGGCCCCGCCCGCCGCCGCGCCGGCGCGGGCGTAGGCCTCCCAGTCGCGCCCGAACTGGTCGTACTTGGCGCGCTTGCCCGGGTCCGACAGGACGGCATTCGCCTCGTTGATCTCCTTGAACCGCTTCTCCGCTGTCTTGTCGCCGGCGTGCTTGTCCGGGTGCGACTCGCGGGCAAGCTTTCGGAAGGCCTTCTTGATCTCGGCCTGGGTCGCGGTCCTCGTGACGCCGAGGGTCTTGTAGTAGTCCTGGAACTCCGGCTGCTGCGCCAAGTGCGCCTCGCTACCCCTTCACCACCACGGTCGGCTGGTCGGGCGGGAAGTTCGGGCGACGGATCGGCGCCTCGGGCGCCTTCTCGGTGTCGCCATCCTTCGCGGGCTTCGGCGCCGCGGCAGCCGGCAGCGGCTTGGGCCGCCGCCGGAGTGCCGTCTCGAGCACCTGGTCCATCGATTCGACCGGGACCAGCTTCATCTGCTTCCGGATCTCCTCCGGGATTTCGCGAAGGTCCTTCTCGTTTTTCTTGGGGAACCTCAACACCTTGGGTCCGGGCTGGT
>CAYXVP010000344.1:0-2374 GCA_964468305.1 uncultured Anaerolinea sp.
CAGGCCTGCATCCGGTACCTCGCCGCGAGCCGCCGGGGGCGGTTGGTCAACATCGCCTCCGAGGCGGGCCGCAAGGGCTGGCCGCTGACGTCCGCCTACAACGCCTCCAAGTTCGCGGTGGTCGGCCTGACCCAGACCTGGGCGCGCGAGTTCGGGCGCGACGGCGTGACGGTGAACTGCGTGTGCCCGGCGATGACCCCCGAGACGCGGCAGGGCCAGGAGGTCACCCGCCAGAAGCTGGCGCGGACGCCGGGACTGACGCTGGCGGAGGTCCTCGCGGGTTACGCCGCCAACTTCCCGATCGGGCGGGCGGGGACCGTCGCCGACACGGCCGACGCCATCATGTTCTTCCTGACCGACAACGCGAGCTGGATCACCGCCGTCGCGCTGGACATCGACGGTGGCGGGCCGGCCGGGTCGCAACCGCTGCCCGCTCGCGAAGGCGCCCTGCCTGAGGCAGGGCAATGACCGATCGGCCGGTCGAGCTCGGCGCCGGGCTCCGTGACTACCTCGCCGGCGACACGATCCGCGACTCGGACTATGGCGGGCTCGCCCTCGAGGGACGCCGACTCGTCGCCCAGGATCCGATCCGGATCGCGGTCATCGGCTGCGGCAACCACTCGCGCGGGGGGCTCCAGCCCGCGCTCGCCCGGCTGCCCCACTTCGACTATGTCGCCGCCTGCGACCTCGACGAGGCGCTCGCGGCGGACTGCGCCCGGCGCTACGGCGCGGGCGCCGTCTTCACCGACTACCGGCGCATGCTCGATCAGGTGCGGCCCGAGGCGGTCCTCGTCGTGGGGCCGCCCCAGCTCCACCTCGAGGCTGGTCTCGAGGCCGCCGCGCGCGGCATCCACATGTTCGTCGAGAAGCCGTCGGCGCCGGATCTCGAGGGAGCGGACGCCCTCGCCGACGCGTTCCGAAAGGCCGGCCGGGTCGGCTCCGTCGGGCTGTTCTGGCGGCACGCCGAGGCCTTCCAGCGGGCGGCCCGCCTGGCCGCCGATCCGGCGTTCGGCACGACGCTGCTGTTCGATGGTCTGTACCTGTCGCCCGGGCCGCGGGTCCCGCTGTGGGGCGCGACCGACGTCGCGTATTCCTTCGTCACGGACCAGGCGATTCATGCCGTCGACGCGATGCGCTTCCTCATGGGCGACGTCGAGGAGCTCGTGGCCCGCGTCGGCGAGGGCCCCGACGGCGCGTTCGGCTACGCGGTGAGCCTTCGCTTCGCCGGCGGCGCGGCGGGCTCGCTCGCCGTGACCTCGTTCACCAACGCGTTCAGCTCTCGGTTCACGATGCATGGCTCAGGCGGCGCGTCGCTCGAGATCACCGACGCCGAGGCGCTGCGCCTCCTCGCCCGCCCCGCGCTGCCCGGCGGCCGCGGCGGCTACGTCGACCAGAACCTCGCCGAGTGGCGGCAGGGCTGGAGCTACGCCGGCCACCTCCGACCGGGGTACATGGAGGAGCTCGTCGCGTTCGCTCGTGCGATTCGCGACGGGTTCACGCCGTCGGCCAGCCTCGACGACGGCGCCGCGGCTCTCCGGGTGTGCCTCGCGATCCTCGAGAGCGCCCGGACCGGCCGGCCCGTCGCCCCCGCCAAGGTGTGAGGTCTGCTCGTCGTCAGGCGGCCGGATCGCAAGGCCGCGACGAGGCTCGAGGGCGAGCGCACTCCAAGGTGCGTGAGCCGAGACCCGGAGTCGCGAACGCCGCGAGCGGGCCGCAAGACGGCGAGCTAGCTCTCGCCGAGGTAGGCCTTCCGGACCGTCTCGTTCTTGATCAGGTCCTGCGCCGGGCCGGTCAGGACGACGTTGCCGGTCTGGAGCACGTAGCCGCGGTGGG
Source organism: uncultured Anaerolinea sp. (assembly GCA_964468305.1). Taxonomy (GTDB): domain Bacteria; phylum Chloroflexota; class Limnocylindria; order Limnocylindrales; family CSP1-4; genus UBA5189. The sequence goes on from CAYXVP010000344.1 coordinate 1,834, forward strand.
CGATGGTCAGGGCCTGCAGCGCGTTCTGCTCGACGAGCAGGATCGTGGTGCCCTGCTCGTTGATCTCCCTGATCGTGGCGAAGACCTGCTGGACGAGGATCGGGGCGAGGCCGAGCGACGGCTCATCGAGCAGGAGCAGCCGCGGCTCGGACATGAGCGCGCGCCCGATCGCGAGCATCTGCTGCTCGCCGCCGGACAGCGTCCCGCCCTGCTGGGTGATGCGCTCCCGCAGCCGCGGGAAGAGCGTGAGAACCCGGTCTATGTCGGGCTGGATCGTCCTCAGGTCGCGGGTGAACGCACCCATCTGCAGGTTCTCGAGCACGGTTAGGCGCGAGAAGATGCGGCGGCCTTCGGGCGCGTGCCCGATGCCCATCTTCACCAGCTCGTGGGCCTGCGTCCTGGCGATGTCCTGGCCCTCGAAGCTGACCGTGCCCCGGCGCGGGCTGAGCAGGCCGCTGATCGTCTTGAGGGTGGTCGTCTTGCCGGCGCCGTTGGCCCCGAGCAGGGGCACGATCCCACCGTGCCCCGCCTGCATCCTCCC
>CAYXVP010000345.1:0-2356 GCA_964468305.1 uncultured Anaerolinea sp.
ATCGAAGTGATCGTCGGCCCCATGTTTTCCGGCAAGAGCGAGGAGCTGATTCGCCCCCTGGCCCGCGCGGAGATCGCGCGACTGCACCAGCGGTTGGGCACCACGACGGTCTATGTGACCCACGACCAGGTCGAGGCCATGACGATGGGCACGCGGATTGCCGTCATGGACAAGGGCGAGCTGCAGCAGGTCGGCGCGCCGCAGGACCTGTACGACAACCCCAGGAAGCTGTTCGTCGCGGGCTTCATCGGCAGCCCGGCGATGAACTTCGTCAACGTCGAGCGCGACGGCGAAATGGTCAAGGGCGATGGCGTCACGTTGCCCGTGCCGACTCGGTACCGCGGCGGCATGGACGGTACGACAAAGGTTGTCGCCGGCTTCCGGCCGGAGCACCTCGAGCTCGGCGAGCTGCCGAATTCCGCGACGATTCGTGCCAAGGCCGACGTCGTGGAGTTCCTGGGCGACGAAGAGCTCCTCCACGTCACCGTGCAGGGCCACGATGGTGACGTCGTCGCCGTCGTGAGCTCGGAGAACCGGGTCAAGCCGGGCGACGTGCTCGACCTCAAGCTGCCGCTGGAGAAGCTCCATCTCTTCAACCAGGAGACCGGCGACGCCATCGCCTGGTCGGCGGCGGGAGCGGCCTAGTTAGTTCGGTCGGCGCCCGCTCGTCGCGGGCGAGGGCATCCGGCTAGGCGAGCTCGCCCCGCAGCTGCGCGAGCGCGCGCTCGAATGCCGTCTCCGGCGTGGGCCGGCCGGAGAACAGCGGGTTTGCGACGGCGGCCTCGAGGTCGAGGCTGCCCTCGTGTACCGCGCGCGAGAGCTCCACGAGCCGGCGGAAACCCGCGAGCTGGTCCTCGACGAAAGCCCGGTCGCCGATCGCGCCGTGGCCCGGCACGACCGCGCCGGTGGCGAGCGGGAGCAGCCGTTCCACCGTCGCGGGCCACTCCAGCGGAAAGCTGTCGCCGAAGCTCGGCGGAGCGCCTTCCTCGAGCAGGTCGCCGGCGAACATGACATTCGCCTCGGGGACGACGAGGACGATGTCGCCGTCCGTGTGCGCGCGGCCGTGGTAGCTCAGCTCGACAAGGCGATCGCCGACCGCCACGGTCGCGCGATCCTCGAACGTCCGCTCCGGCGGATCGATGACCGTCTCCCGGATATCGGCGGCGATGTCCGGCAGATCCGCCGCCACCTCCGCGATCGTCGCCGGCCCATCGCGGACGAGCTGCGCGGCGGCACGGACGTGGCCCCAGATCGTGGCCGGCCGGAAGACGCCGTTGCCGAAAGAGTGATCGAAGTGCCAGTGGGTGTCGACCACGATCGAGACCGGGTCGCGCGTCAGCTCGCGAAGCTCCGTGGCGATCTCCCGCGCCTGGGCAGGCGTCGAGCGGGTGTCCACGACGAGCACGTCGCGGCCACCGAGGACCACCCCGATCTGCTGGTCGAAGAACGGGTAACGCCGGGTGAAGACCCGATCCGCGATCTCCTGCCAGATCATCGCGAGGGATGGTATCGGCGGCCCCCCGCGGGCGTAGGCTGCGACCGATGGACGGTGGAGCACGCGTCGACCACGTCGCCGCCCGCGACGGCACGTCCCTGCTGATCCGCCACTGGCCCGTCGGTTCGGGCGAGCCGTGGGCCACGATGCTGCTCGTCCATGGCCTCGCGGAGCATTCCGGCCGCTATGAGCACGTCGGCGCCCAGCTGGCCGAAGCCGGGGTCGACGCATATGCCTACGACCAGCGCGGGTTCGGCGCGTCGGGCGGCGCGCGGGCCTCGGTGGAGCGCTGGTCGCAGCTGCACGACGACCTCGAGGAGCGCATCGCGGCACTGCGGTCGGTCGCGCCCGCCCGGCCGCTCGTCCTGTTCGGGCACTCACTGGGCGGCCTTGTCTCGCTCGGCTACGTCCTCGACGGTCGCTCCCGGCCCGATCTCCTCGTCCTGTCGGCGCCCGCGATCGGCGCCACGGTCCCGCTCTGGCAGCGCGTCCTGGTCGGGTCGCTCCGCAAGGTGACGCCGGGCCTCCTCCTCGGGAACCGGCTCGATACGCGGGTGCTGTCGGCCGATCCGGAGGTCCAGGCGCGCTACCTCGCCGACCCGCTCAACCAGCACAAATCGACCGTTCGCTTCGCGCATGCCGCGTTCGGCGAGCAACGCCGGGTCGCGCGTGCCCTCGATCGACTGGCGCTGCCGACGCTCGTCGTCCACGGTGCCGAGGACCGCCTGGTACCGACCGCCACCAGCGCCGTGCTCGAGGGCCGGCCGGGTGTCACCCCGCGGGTGTACCCGGGCACACGCCACGAAGTCCACAACGAACCCGTCGCGCTGTTCCACTGCGTCGTCAACCAGCGTGCCCAAT
>CAYXVP010000346.1:0-2353 GCA_964468305.1 uncultured Anaerolinea sp.
CGACGACGTCGCCGGCGTCACCCGCGTGTGCTCGTGGGATCGGCCCGGCATCGGGCGCAGCCCGTCGCGGGGCGTGCACAGCGGCGCCGACACGGCCGCGGACCTCCACGCCGCCCTCGCCGCAGCCGGTGAGGTCGGCCCGTTCGTCGTGGTCGCCCATTCCCTCGGCGGGATGTACGCGAGGCTCTTCGCCTCGACCGAGCCGGGCTCGGTGGCGGCCTTCCTCATGCTCGACATCTACGAACCCGACCTGGGCATGGACGCGGATCCCGCGCTGCGCCCGGACCTACGGGCGATGATCCGGCGCGGACTCGACGACGGCGGCGCCGCGCTCGCCGCCGGCGAGCAGCTCGACTGGGCGGCGACGCTCGCGGCGCTCGAGCCGATCACGCGGGAGCCGGCCCTGCTGCTGATGGTCGACCAGTACCAGCGCTACTCCAACCCGGACCCGGCCGTCACGACCGCGCTGGTCGAGGCCTGGACCCGGGCGTTCACGGCGCACTACCCGAACGGCAGGCTGGAGATCGTCCCGACCAGCCATTTCGTCCACCTGGACCGGCCGGACCTGGTGCTCGACCGGTTGCGCGCGGTGCTCGCCGAGGTCCGCGGCGGCTAGACGAGGCGCAGCTCCGTCAGCTCGGCGCGGAGATCGGCGTCGCCTCGGATCATCTCGACGAAGTGCTTGACCAGCTCGGGGTCGAAGTCGTGGCCGGCGCCGGCCTGCAGCTCCTCGAGCGCCGCCTCGAACGAGACCGGCGCCTGGTACGGCCGCCGGTTGGTCATGGCGTCGAACGCGTCGGCGATGCGGACGATGCGCGCCGCGAGCGGGATCCGGTCACCGTACAGCCCGTCCGGGTAGCCGCTGCCGTCCCAGTTCTCGTGGTGCCAGCGCGCGACCTCGCGCGCGACGGCGAGATGGGCCCCGGCGCCAAGGGCCTGCTCGCTCCAGACGGGATGCAGCCGGACGACGGTCCACTCGTCCGGGTCGAGGGCATCCGGCTTCATCAGGATGCGCTCGGGCACGCGGATCTTGCCGATGTCGTGGAACGCGGCGGCCGTTCCGATCTCGTCCAGCTGCCGCTCGTTCATGCCGGTGCGGACGGCGAGGCCACGCGACGTGACCTCGAGTCGGCGAACGTGCTCGCCGGCATCGAGGTCGCGCGATTCGGCGGCCGTGGCCAGGGCGAGCAGGCTTTGCCGCTCGCGCTCCTGGATCTCGGCCAGCCGCGCGTGGATCTCGCTCGCGTCGACCGTCGTCCGGCCGAACATCGTGCCGATGAACGCGCCGATTCCGGCGAACACGCTCAACCGGATGAGCCACTCGGCCGGGCCCTCGACGTGGTCGAAGCCGAGGAGCGCCGGGACGGGTCCGAGCACGGCCGCGACCACGACGCCGACCGCGAATCCGCCGCGCCAGCCGAACGCATAGGCGGCGAGGGCGACGGGGAGGTAGCCCAGCTCCATCAACGCGTTGGGGGCGCCGCCGGTGATCCGGACGGCGGTGAACGTCAGAAGGATGAGCGAGCCGATCGCAAGCGCGGACATGGCCGGATCGTCGAGCTCGATGCGGAGGGTCTCGACGGCGCGCGTCATGGACGGCCGCGCCAGCGACGCGCGCGCCAGCGACGCGCCCGCCAACGCCTGCGCGCGCTCGCCTGGTGAGCGGACCCCCGTCCTCGCTCCTCCCATGTGCGCAGGAGTGTCGGGTCGAGGCCCGGATTCGCAAGCGGCCCAATCGGGGCAACGCGGGCGGCTATTCGTTCAGCCGGCGACGAGCCGTCCGGTCATGTTCGTGTGGATCTCGCACCTGAAGATGTACTCGCCCGGCGCGAGCGCGGGCACGGCGTACCAGCGCGTCGCCGGCCCGTTGAACACCGCGCCCTCGAAGACCCGTGCCTGCCCGGCGTCGCCGACATAGATCGACACGTTGTGCGGGACGGCCTCGCGGTTCACGAAGACCAGGGTGAACGGCTGGTTTGCGTCGACGCGCAGATCAGCGGTCTCGAACGCGACGTCGTGCGCTCCGAGGGTCACGGTCGGGCCTGGAGGAGCAGCCGAGCCCGGCGGCGTCATGGCCGGCGCCGCGCCGCTGCCGCAACCCGTGAGGACGACCGCGATCGCGACGACGGCGAGGCTGGACCGCGCCGCGCGGGCGAAGCTGCGCATCGGAGCCACGTTCAGGCCCGCGCGGCCGGCCGCAGCGACCGCCGCAGGCGACGCACCGGATTGCCGTCATAGGCGCGGACCTCGATGAGGAGCAGCGCGATCAGCGCGACCTCGATCGCCTTGGCGAGGTAGGCGACGTCGTAGCGCGGACCCATGACGTACCAGGCGCCGATCGCGGTGGCCGCGT
>CAYXVP010000347.1:0-2344 GCA_964468305.1 uncultured Anaerolinea sp.
GGGGCGGTGGGCGATGAACGTGCGCTGGACCGGGTTCGGGCCGCGCTCCACGAGGGTCGTGAAGTTGCCGGTCAGGAGCTGCTGGCCGCCCGCGCCGGAGCCGAAGACGACCCCGACGTCCGTCCGGTTGGTGTCGTCGATCTCGAAACCGGAGTCGGCGACGGCCTGCTTGGCGGCCGCGACGCCGTAGTGCATCTCGCGCTCACTCCGGCGGACGGCCTTGGCGTCCATCCACGAGCTCGCCTCGAAGTCGCGGACCTCGCCGCCGGCCTTGTGCTCGTAGGGCGTGACGTCGAAGCGGGTCAGGACGTCGAGGCCGGAATGGCCTTCGATGAGGTTCGTCCACGCCCTGTCCTTGTCGTTGCCGACCGGGCTGATGACGCCGAGGCCGGTGACGACGACTCGACGGGTGTAATCGGGGCTGCGCACGGGAACTCCTTGGCTCAGGCCAGGTGGGCGAGGTCGGGGGTTGCGAGGATCGCCAGATCGAGGCCCTGTTCGACGAGGACGTCGTCGAGGGCGATGGCGGTCGATTCCGGGGAGATACGCTTGATCAGGTTGGTCAGCACCTTGCCGGGGCCGACCTCGATGAACGTGTCGACGCCATCGCCGGTCATCGTCGCGACGGCGCGGACCCAGTCGACGCCACGGGTCAGGTGCTCGACCAGCTCGGCGCGAGCGCCTTCGCCGTCGAGGATCGGGTGAGCGTCGGCGTTGGCCAGCAACGCGGCGGTGGGCTCGCGGAACTCGACGCCCGCGAGCACGGCGCGCATTGCCGTCGCGGCTTCGGCCATGAGCGGGGAGTGCGCGGCGACGCTGACCGGCAGGACGATGGCCCGCCTCGCGCCGAGCTCCTTCGCGATCTCCGCCGCCGCCTCGATGGCTACCCGCTCGCCGGACACCACGACCTGGCCCGGGGAGTTGCGATTGGCGATCGCGAAGATGCCCCTGCCGGAGGCACGTTCCACGAGATCGGGGAGCGCCGCGTCGTCGAGGCCGAGGATCGCTGCCATCGCACCCTTGCGCCCGGACCCGCTCGCCTGCATCTGCCGGCCGCGCTCGTGCACGAGGCGCACGCCGTCCGGCAGCGACAACGCGCTCGCCGCGACCATCGCCGAGTACTGGCCCATCGAGTGGCCGGCGTAGAAGCGCGGGTTGGGGAGCGTCTTGCCGAGTGCGGCGGCGCGTTCGTGCGCGGCGACGAGATAGGCGATCGAGGTGGCGAGGAGTGCCGGCTGGGCGTTCTCGGTCAGGTTGAGCCGGTCCTCCGGACCGTGCCAGGCGATATCCGAGATGGGCTCGCCGAGCGCCTGATCGGCGGTCGCGAAAATGGCCGCGGCGGCGGGCGATGCGGCCGCGAGGTCGCGGCCCATGCCCACGGACTGCGAGCCCTGGCCGGGGAAGACGAAGGCGAAGTTGGTCATCTGCTCCTGGGCGCGTGATTCGGGGCGGGGCGTGGCGCGCTGGGACGTGCGGGCGTGCTGCGGCTGGGCGCCGAGCGCCGCAGGCGCGCACAGCGTGCCCGACGGCGGTTCGGCGTGAGCGTGGAATGTGTGCGCGGCTGCACACGTTTGACGTTCGCGGGCTAGGCTTTCCGTCGATGCCCAAGCCACCTGCCCGCGGCGCGACGGTGCGTGCCATCGCCCGCCGCTTCGAAGCCGACCTGGGAGCGTCGATTCTCGCCTCCGGGCCGCGCATCCCCAACGTCCGCCAGATCTCGGAGCGTGTCGCCATGGGTCGCGCGCTGTGGCGCGAGCTGGTCGTCGGCTTCGCCTCGCAGCTCAGCGAGCTCCGGCTCGGCTTCACCCAGCTCGCGGCCCTGTACGTCCTCGCCGAGGGCAGCACGACCACGATCGGCGAGCTGGCCGAGGCGCTGGGCCGATCACCGTCGGCGACGAGCCGCCTCGTCGACGGGCTCGTGCGGCGGCGCCTCGTGGAGCGGCGCGCGGAGCCGGAGGATCGCCGCCAGCGCTCGATCTCGCTCACGCAGCGGGGGCAGGCGATCCTGCGCGCCGTCGATCGCGCCCGCGCGGACCAGTTCCTCACCACCGTGCGGCCGATGCCCACGCCGGAGCGGGCGTTGGTGGCGATGGGCGTCGCCGCGCTGGCCACGCATGCCATCTCGCGGCGGGGCCGCCTCATCCGCGGGACCGGCAGCCGCTAGCGCGACCTCCTTTCCGGCCCTTCTCGGGCGGGGTTCAGGAGGGGTTCAGGCGGCGCCAGAACCAGCTCGCCCCGAAGAGCAGGACGAGTGCCACGACCAGGATCCCGGCGGCAATGGGCTTGTTCTCGGGCGGGAGGGGCTCGCCCGCGTTCGTGAGAGTGGGACATATGGGACGTATCG
>CAYXVP010000348.1:0-2343 GCA_964468305.1 uncultured Anaerolinea sp.
GGCGGGCCCGGGCGGCCCCGCCGGGGACGGGCGCCTCGCCGGGGGGGTGGGCGTCATGGCTCGCCCGCTCGAGGAGGACGACACGGGCCTCGCCGGCCTCGTCAGGCGCGATCAGCACGAGCACGCCCGCCGGGCGCGCGGTCGCCGCGCCCTCGGCCGGCAGCTTCCACGCCTCCCCGTCGAGCCGAATGGGGACGAGCGCCTCGGGCGGCGCGGGCAGCACCGCGGGCAGCGAGCGCAGCCGCTCGACGACGTTGGTGTATCTCATGCCCGGCGGCCGGTGCCTGGATTCACAAACGGACGTTGACCTCGAATTCGAGAGACGAGGAATTCTTGCGCGACCGAGGGAGGACCGGCGTACGTGCCGCATCCACCTAGCCGGGGTTCAGGGCGTTCCACGTCAGCCCGCCGTCCGACGTGCTGAACAAGCGCTCACAGAACGAGAGGCCGCCCTCACATCGGCCCGGGACGAGGGCCCATCCCCTTGTCTCCGTCGGCATCCGCAGGCTGTCCGGTGTTTCCGGCAGACCTCTGGAGGTCAGCTCGGTCCATGTCACGCCTCCGTCGACCGTTCGGTCAAACGTCGTGGCGGTTAGCCACACCGTCCATTCGGCCGGCGTGCGAAGGGCAGTCACGTAGTCGTTCCGAGGCGTGCTCGGTTGGAGGATGGTCCCGGAGATCGCCCATGAGCTGCCGCCGTCACGGGTCGTGACCACGACGAGCGCGACAGTGTTCCCGTCCTGGTCCCCGTCGATGACGAAGAGTCCGCCATCGGTGCCGCTCCAGAATGTGGCGGCCTCCCGGACCTGGACCCCCGTCCCCCGGGCGTTCGGAATGAACGCTCTTGACCACGTTCGACCGCCATCGGCCGTGACGAAGACGCGATCCTCCGCGGCGCCGCCGCTCACAACGCCGCTTTGCTGGGTGGCGAAGCCTATGGGCCCCGTGATCCCGGTGTCGCGACGGCTGCCGACGAGGGTCCACGTCTCCCCGCCGTCCGCGGTGGTGTACAGGTCGCCGGTATAGCCGTTGGGCATGCCGCCCTGAACCATGGCGAGGACGTGTTGACGGTCCAAGACGCTGAACGAGATCGAACCCATCGTGTCTGCCTCGTTCGTTCCGAATGGCACGCGGACCCGTGTCCACGTCCGGGCTCCATCAGCTGTGCGCCACATGTCCCAGGAGCTCGCCCGCGGGTCGTTCGAGTCGAGCGTGCCCAGCCAGCCCGCGTTCGCGTCGGCAAACGCGACACCGAGGACCCCGCGACCGGTCTCCACCGTGGGCACCGTGCCCATGTGCCAGGTCGAGCCGCCGTCGTCGGTGAGCAACAGCGCGCCGCGTGTGAGAACCCAACCATGATCGGCGTCGGTGAGGCCGGCAAGGTCGACCGGCGCCAGGTCGAGAGCCGGCACGGACGACGAACTGGCGGGGACCGGCGTCGGCGCCCGGGCTGAGGAGCGCGACGGCACAGGCACGATCACGGTGGGCTGGCACGCGCAGAGCGCAACCACAGCGAGTGTCGTGAGCAGGACGAGCCTCCGCACCCTACCTCCGCACGTGTACTCGGAAGACGGCGGCCGTGGGGGCGTGTGGCGGTTCACGGGAGCTTCGCGAGATCGCTCGACCAGTGCCACAACCCTGGGCGCCGAGCTTGCTCGTCAGTTCGGGCGGGAGCCACCGTCTCCGCGCTCGGGCTCGGTGTCAGGCAGATCGAGCACCGAGCGACGTCGCTTCGAGCTACCCGCGCCAGCGCCGGCGCCGACGGGCTCCTCGTCCGACGCCAGCCGCCGGGCGTCGCGTCGGTCCGAGGCGTCGGCGACGACGGCCTCGCCGTCCGCCGAGAACACCAGCGTGGTGCCCAACGGATCCGCGTCGACCGAGATCGTCTGGCCCGGCTTGAAGCGGCCCTCGATGAGCGCCCGCGCGAGCGGGTTCTCGACCAGGCGCTGGATCGTCCGCTTGAGCGGCCGCGCCCCGAAGGTCGGGTCGGTGCCCTCGCGGGCGATGAGCGACCGCGCCGCGGGCGTGAGCTCGAGCGTGAGGTCCTGGGTTGCGAGGCGGCGCTGCAGGTCGGCGACGAGCAGCTCCACGATCGCGGCCAGGTCCGCCTCGGTCAGCGCGTGGAACACGATCACCTCGTCGACGCGGTTGAGGAACTCGGGCCGGAACTGCAGGCGGAGGGCGTCCGTGACCTGGCGCTTCATGGCCTCGTAGGCCTCGGCGTCCCCCGGGCGGACGCCGGACGCGGCGATCACCTGCGAGCCCACGTTGCTGGTCATGATCACGAGCGTGTTCTTGAAGTCGACCGTCCTGCCCTGGCCGTCGGTCAGCCGCCCGTCGTCG
>CAYXVP010000349.1:0-2303 GCA_964468305.1 uncultured Anaerolinea sp.
CGAGCATGAGGTCATCGGGAAACTCCTGAACGAACTCGCCGCGGGACTGCCCGGGCATTCGCCGTGGGTCGCGCAAGCGGACGCTGCCCGAGCGGAGATCGCGCTCGCGCGGGACGACGTGGAGACCGCCGTTGCGGCCGGCATGGCCGTGGCGCAGGCCCTGCAGGAGTCGTTCACCGAGGATGTGAGCCTCGAGATGCTCCTGCCGTCGAGCCGCGCGATCTTTGCGGGGGCGCCGGAGGAGGTCCAGGCGTTCGTGCGCGGGCACCTCAGGCTGGTGCTGTCGAGGGTCGCGCAGGCCACGGTCGACGACGCGATCCGGGTTCGCTGGCTCAAGGGACCGTGGGGTCGTCAGCTCGTCGAGCTGGCCGGCGGCCTCGAGTCGATCGAAGTTGCGCCCGCCGCCGCCCCGGGCGACCCCGCGGCCGTGGCCGCGGCGGGTGGAGAGCTGGCCGGGCTCGATGACGTCGAACGCCGGATCGTCCACCTCCTCACCGAGGGGCAGACCAACCGCGAGATGGCCGAGTCATTGGGCATGTCCGAAGCGGATCTCGGGCAACAGCTCGCGCGCGTCCTGGCGCGCCTCGGGGCGTCGAGTCGGGCGGAGGCGACGTCACTCGCGTTCCGCGGCCTGACCCCGCCGCCGAGCTTCGCGGCGGCAACCGGGTCGCCCTGATGGCGTACCGGGTCCGCGTCGATCGCCACAAGTGCATCGGGGCCGGGAACTGCATCACGCTCGCCCCGACGGCCTTCGACTGGCTCAAGGGCGACTTCGCCAAGGCCGACGTGGTCGACCCGGAGGGCGTCGAGGACGATCTCCTGCGCGAGGCGGCCTTCGCCTGCCCGACCGGGGCGGTGTGGATCGAGGAGGTGACGGAGCTCCTGCCGTGGCAGCTCCGGGGCAAGACGGAGCCGCTCCGGCGCGTCCTCAAGACCTTCATGTTCACCGACGTCGTCGGCTCGACGAACCTCGTCGAGGTCCTCGGTGACGAGGCCTGGGACACGCTCCTGCGCTGGCACGACACCGCCCTGCGCGAGGTCTTCACCGCCCACCAGGGCAAGGAGATCTCGACGACCGGCGATGGGTTCTTCGTGAGCTTCGACTCGCCGGAACAGGCGATCGCCGCCGCGATCGCGATCCAGCGCAGGCTCCAGGAGCACCGCCAGCGCAACGGCTTCGCCCCGCAGGTCCGAATCGGGCTGCACGCGGCCGATGCCAATGTCGTCGGCGCGAACTACCGCGGCAAGGGCGTCCACGAAGCGTCACGCATCGCCGGCGTGGCCAAGGGCGGCGAGATCGTGGCCAGCGTCGCGACGGTGGGGGACGGATTCGCGACGTCGGCGCCGCGGAGCGAGATGCTGAAGGGACTCTCCGAGCCGATCGAGGTCGTCACCGTCGACTGGCGCTAGCCTCGGCCCCTCCGGGGCGTCGTTCGGCCCTCGCGACGAAGCCGCGGCTCTAGGGAGCGGCGAAATGGATGCCCAGTCGGACGCGGGCGAGCGGTGAGGCATTTCCGCCGGGAATCGACGGAGCTCCCCGGCGAGGCCCAGGGAGCTCCGGTGCGCGGGCCGCGATGACGCCTAGGTTCGAACGCGAACGCCGAAGCCGCTCGCGCAGTTGTCGTCCCCGTGCACGGTGAAACCGGCGGCCCCGTCGAGCGCACCGACCGGCACCGGCAGCCTCGATGCGGCGACGTTGACCGTCATCGAGTTGCCGTCGATGGCGATGCCCCCGGTCGGGGTCGAGTCGACGGAGACCAGGCAGAGGTCGTTCGGCGCCGTCGCGCCCCCGCCGAGCGTGACCGTATGCAGGTGCCAGCTGTCGGGGCGCTGGTTCGAATCGCGCCCGAAGCTCGGATGGATCGTCGCGACGAGAGCCCTGATCGTCGTCCCGAAGTCGACCCAGGCGATGCCGACGATCGCGTTGTTGCTGATGAACTCGTCGGCCTGCCTGGGGATCGCGCCGTTCGTGGTCGCGGACAGGCGGACGAGGTTCTGGCCGACGGCGCCGGCGGACCAGTCGCTCACGGCGAGGTAGCCCGGCCCGGCCTGCGAGCCCGCGACCACGGCCGCCAGCGCCAGGTTCAACGAGACGGCCATAGCGAGGGCGCCGAGGCCCTTGCGGCGAGTCGAGAGTCGATGCGACATCTGCGTGGTCCTCCTCATCGTTCGAGTGGTTGCGCCTTCAATCGGGCGCCCGGTCCGGACCGAGCGCACCCAGACGATCGACCCGCTCGAAGCCACTCGAAAGTGCGGAGGTCCACATGAATTGGGGCGTCGGTGCCCTCGGACTCAGATGCGGC
>CAYXVP010000350.1:0-2274 GCA_964468305.1 uncultured Anaerolinea sp.
CCCTGCTCGCCACTCTGTAGGCTCGGACGGCGCACCCGATGCGCGCCACCGAGAGGGCGGAGCGAGTGGATCGCGACCTCGTCGAGCAGGCCCAGCGTGGGGACCGGGAGGCGTTCGCCATCCTGGCCCGTTCGCGTGGCAACGTGCTCTTCGGCATCGCGCGCCGCATCCTCCGTGACGTCGACCTGGCCGAGGATGCGGTGCAGCAGACGCTCGTGATCGCTTGGCGCGAGCTGCCCCGACTCCGCGATCCGGACAGGTTCGATGCCTGGCTTCAGCGAACGCTCGTCCACGCCTGCTACGCCGAGTCGCGCCGCAAGCGCGCCTGGCGCGCCAACATCCGCGTCCTGCCGGTCGACGGGCCGGCGGGTCCGGATTCCATCGGCGGCCTGATCGACCGAGACGAGGTCGAGCGAGGCTTTCGCCGGCTCCCGCCCGAGCAGCGGGCGATCCTCGTGCTCCACCACTACCTGGGGCTGGGTCTGAACGAGATCGGCGAGGTCCTCGCCATCCCGGCGGGCACGGCCCGCTCGAGACTCCACTACGCCCACCGGGCGATGCGCGCCCTGCTCGAGGCCGACGCGCGGCCGACGGCAGTGGCGGGAGGTCGTTCCTCATGACCGGACGAGTCGACGTCGAACGCGTCCTCGACGCCTTCCTGGCGCCCGAGGCAGATCAGCTTCCCGACCGCGTCATCGAGGCGAGCCTCTCCGAGATTGCCCGGACCCCACAGCGGCGCGCCCTGCGCGTGCCGTGGAGGTTCCCGCCCATGAACACTTTCGCCCGACTGGCGACGGTGGCCGCTGCGATCGTCATCGGCCTGGCCGGCGCGGTCTATTTGTTCACCCCCAGATCCAACGTGGGCCCAGCCGCCACGCCGACACCCGCCGCGCCGACCAACACTCCGACCCCGAGCATCGACACAACTGGTTGGGTCGCGTTCACCTCGAGCCGCCATGGCTTTACGATCAGCTATCCCGCGGCGTGGACCGTCGCGCCCGCGACGGAGCCGTGGCCGACAGGTGTTGGCGCCGAGGCGCCCGGGCCGCCGAGCCCGGAGCTCGACGAGCTCAAGGATCCCGCCGGATCTGTGACCAGCTTCGTGGTCGTGTCACAACCTCTCGCCGGAGGAAGGACACCGGACGCCTGGCTGACGAATTACGAGCAGTCGGCTCCGTTGATGCCTCAAGCCTGCTGGCCCGCGCCGGCGGCGATGGAGCGGATCACGATCGGTGGTCAGCCTGGCTGGATCCACGGTGGGATCGCCACCTGTGGTTTCACGGAGGTGGTGACTTTCGCGGGTGGTCGGATCTATGAATTCACCGCGTACTTCACACCGGGCAGAACGCCCGTCGATCGCGGCCTGTTCGATGCCCTCATCGGGTCGGTCACACTGAATCCGTCGGCCGCCGACGACACGCCCGTGGCATCGTCGTCACCCGGACCCTCGTAAGCGCCCGATCTAGTCGGGGAACGCCTCCGGGCCTCGCTCCGCGAGCTCGGAGGCTTCCTTCGCATTGTCGTCGGACGGGAGCCACGAGTACGGGTAGCGGTCGTCGTCGAGCTCGAGGGCGGCCTTCGTGAGCTTTAGCGGATGGAAGGTGTCAACCATCACTGCCAGCTCCTCGGTCGCCTCCTTGCCGATCGACGCCTCGACCGTCCCCGGGTGCGGGCCGTGAGGAATCCCGGCCGGGTGGAGGGTGAACGATGCGATCTCGACCCCGCGCCGGCTCATGAAGTTGCCGGCGACGTAGTAGATGACCTCGTCCGAGTTGATGTTCGAGTGGTTGTACGGCGCCGGTATTGCGAGCGGGTGGTAGTCGAACTTGCGGGGCACGAACGAGCAGACGACGAAGTTGCGGGCCTGGAACGTCTGGTGGACCGGCGGCGGCTGGTGGACGCGGCCGGTGATCGGCTGGAAGTTCCCGATGTTGAACCGGAACGGCCACAGGTAGCCGTCCCAGCCGACGACGTCGAACGGGTGGTGTCGGAAGTGGTACGCGCTGATCAGGTCGGTCGAGCGCACGTGGATGACGAATTCGCCCTCGTCGGTGCGCGGCGGGACGTCGTCGGGCGCATCGAGGTCGCGTTGCGAATACGGCGAGTGCTCGAGGAGCTGGCCATAGTCGTTCCTGTAGCGTTTCGGCGGCTCGATCTCCGACGGCGCCTCAAGGTACAGGATGCGCTGGGCTGAGCCCTTGTCCGGGTCCAGGCGCCACGTCGTCCCGATGGGCAGGACGAGGTAGTCCCCCGGGCCCTAGCGCAGCGGCCCGC
>CAYXVP010000351.1:0-2262 GCA_964468305.1 uncultured Anaerolinea sp.
GCCGCGCCTGCTCGGGGCTGAACACGCCGCGTTCGCAGAAGACGTCGGCGAAGCGCGCCCGACCCTGGGCGACGACGCCCGGGAGCTGCTCCTCGATCAGGTAGCGGACATACGCCTCCGTGCCGTCCGGCCGGGCGCGGAACTCGGGCGCGACCGCGTGGGCGCCCAGCCACGTCGGCAGGACCTCGACGGGGCCCTCCTTGCCGAGGCGGTGCGCGACCTCGAGCAAGCGCAGCTCCGTCGGCAGGTCGAGGCCGTAGCCGGACTTCGCCTCGACCGTCGTCGTGCCGTGCGAGAGCATCTCGGCGAGCCAGCGCCGGCCGTGCTCGGCGAGCTGCTCCTCGCTCGCGGCGCGCGTCGCCGTGACGGTCGACAGAATGCCACCGCCCGCCTGCAGGATCTCGAGGTAGTCGGCGCCGCGCTGGCGGAGGACGAGCTCGCCCTCGCGGGTGCCCGCGAACAGCAGGTGCGTGTGCGGGTCGATGAACCCGGGCGTGACCGTGCCACCGGCGGCATCGAGGCGGGCGAAGCGGGCCAGCGGGTAGCCGCTCCCCTCCAGCGCCTTGAGGAGCTCGCCACGCGGGCCGGTCGCGAGAATCCGGCCCTCCCAGCAGGCGACGGCGGGGGCGGCCTCGTTGGTCGTGTCGCCGTCCGGGGCCGCCAGCACGGCGGCATCGTCCATCCGGGCCCCGGTGCGAAGGCCACCGGCGAGGGTCGCCACTTCCGCCGCGTGCTCCACGAGGAGTCCGGGGAGCCCGTCGGAGGCGCGACCGCCCTGGATCAGCCGGAGGGCCACCCGGAGGTCAGCCGGCGGCCGCGCCGGCGGCCGCGAGGCGCTGTTCGAGGACCATCATCGGATCGGCGTCACGAAGCCGAAGGTATGCCGCGGCCGCCGCGAATCGCGCTCCCGCGTCGGCGTGGAGCGGCACGCCGGCGCGCTCGGCGACGCCGTCGATCGCCGCCTGTGGGGCGAGCCCGATGAGCTCCGACTCTCGGATCCCGACGCCCTCGTCCGTGGCGCGTCTCGCCACCTCGTCGAACACCCGCCACATCGGCGTCGTCTCGAAGTCGAGGAGGTTCATCGACACCTGGGCCGCGTCGAGCTCCTCGATCATGAACCCGTTGCCCTGCACGGCCGGCAGGCCGCCGCCGGACTCGCGGATGCCTCGCGCGATTCGCTTCGCGACCTCGACGTCGTTCGTGTCGAGGTTGATGTTCCAGGCGATCAGGAACGGCCGCGCCCCCACGGCGACGGCGCCGGCCCGTCCGTGGGTCCGCTTCGGCCCGAAGTCCGGCTCCCGGTCGGCGCCCGAAAGGCCGATCTCGTCGCGGACCGCCTCGTAGCCGCCGCGGCGGACGTCGGCGAGCCGGACCCGATCGGGTCGAGTCGCCGCCCGGGCGTAGAGGTAGACGGGGATGTCGAACCGCTCGGCCACGCGCAACCCGAACGACCGCGCGAGCACGACGCATGCGTCGAGCGTCGTCGTGCCGAGCGGGACGAAGGGCACGACGTCGACCGCCCCGATGCGCGGGTGCTCGCCCGTGTGGCGCTCCATGTCGATCGACTCGATGGCGACCTCGATCGTCGCTTCGAGCGCACGTTCCACCGCCACTGCTTCGCCGGCCATTGTCAGCACCGAGCGGTTGTGCGAGGGGTCGCTCGTCCGATCGAGGAGGTGGACGCCCTCGGTCGAGATCACGGCCTGGGCAAGCCGATCCACCACGTCGACCCGGCGACCCTCGGAGTAGTTCGGCACCGATTCGATGAGCATCAGCCCGGGGTCCCATCGGAATCGAGCATCGGCAGTCGGAGTCCGCGTTGTCGCGCGAACTCGATCGCGTGCTCATAGCCGGCATCGGCATGGCGGAGCACGCCCATCGCCGGATCGGCCGTGAGCACCCGCTCGAGCTTCCGCGCCGCGAGCTCGGTGCCGTCGGCGACGACGACCATGCCGGCGTGCTGCGAGTAGCCGATGCCCACGCCGCCACCGTGATGGATGGAGACCCACGTCGCGCCGGCGGCGGTGTTGACGAGGGCGTTGAGCAGCGGCCAGTCCGCGACCGCGTCCGAGCCATCCCGCATCGCCTCGGTCTCACGATTCGGCGACGCCACCGAGCCCGAGTCCAGGTGGTCCCTGCCGATCACGATCGGCGCCGAGACCTCGCCGCTCCGGACCAGCTCGTTGAAGGCGAGCCCCGCCCTCGCCCGCTCGCCGTAGCCGAGCCAGCAGATCCGGGCCGGCAGGCCCTGGAAGAGCACGC
>CAYXVP010000352.1:0-2252 GCA_964468305.1 uncultured Anaerolinea sp.
GGGCCCCAGCGCTAGCCAGCACCGCCGCGAGGCCCCGGCCGGCCCCGAGGGGAACCAGGCCAAGGGCCGCGTCGCCGGGCGGGTCGAGGAGCGCCGTTGGATCGTCCGGCGCAGGCGGCGCCGCCAGCGGCCCGAAGCCGAGTCGGCCGGCGACGACGAACAGCGCGTACAGGCCGCCCGCCGCCACGAGCGCAGCGAAGCCGAGCTCGAGCGGCGTCAGGGCCAGCGGTCCGATCGAGATCGGCGCGGCGGCGTCGCCGCGCGACAGGCCGTACACGAACAGGAGCACACCAGCCGCGACCGGGGCGCCGACGGCGAAGCGAAGCTCGTCGAGCGTCCAGTGGATCGGATGCAGCACGTTGGCGACGACCGCGATCAGGATCAGCCCGACCATGATCGCGAGGTAGAGGTAGTTCCCCCCGGACTGGCCCTCCGCGACCGAGATGGCCACGTAACCGGTCGCCGTCGTTAACGCGACGAGCCCGGCGATGAGGATCGCCCGACCGAGCGCGCTCCGCGCGAGGATGAGCAGCGCGATCCCGCCGATCGCATAGGCGGCGACCCATTTCGAGGCGAGGGCGAAGCCGAGCAGCGCGCCCATGATCGGGACGCCGATGGCGAACGCGATCCAGTGCCGGCGGCTTTCGCCCGGGTGCAGCCACAGTGCGGCGAACACGACGTACGCCGCGACGATCCCGAGGCCGACGTACGAATCGTTCATCCCGATGCGGCTCTGGGCGAAGAGCATCCCGTCCACGAGCGTGATCAGCCCGAGGATCACCGCGATCGAGCGGCGCCGGAACAGCAGCCGGGCCAGCACATACATCAGCACGCCCATCAGCACGCCGGCGATCACGCCGGGCACGCGCCAGGCGAACGCGTGGCGGCCGATCTCGACCGAGGCCACCGCGCCGCCCGCGTCGAACGCGAGCAGCTGCTGGCGATCGCTCGAGGGGTACTCCTGGTTGTCGTCCATGACGACGGCGGAGGGCACGTACGGCAGGCGGGCATCGGCGTAGACGGCGTTGCCGTGCGGCTCGATCACGTAGATCGTGTCGGCGCCGGCACCGTCGTGACCCCCGGGGACGGAGCCCTCGATGTGAACCATGCGCGCGGCTTGGTCGTAGAACGCGCGACCCGCGGTCGTGCCGGGCAGCGGGAACGACTGGTCCTTCCGCGGGTCCTTGCCGCTTTCCGCGACGATCGTCTGGACGATCGGGCCCTTGGGGCTCAGGACAGAGGCGTAAATCGGGTCGTTCTCGATGTCGTTGATCGCGACGAGGCCGTGCACTGGCCCGCCGACGTCGAGGGTCCGCGAGAGGGTGCCGTGGTCCGGGTCGATGAAGGCGACCCCGGACGACGTCCCGACGAGGACGCGGCCGCCGCTGGCCTCGGTGAGCTGGCTGACTCCGGCGAGCCGCGTCCGGCCGATCTCGGTCTTGCCGTCCGTATCGATCAGCACGACGGGGCTGGCCGCAGCCTGATCTGCGTCGCTGGCCGGCGCGAGAACGGCCGCGAGGCGCGCCCCCGCCTTCGTCGCATACAACTGCTGGATCTGGCCGCCCACGCTGAGGAATGGGTCGGACTGGATGTGGACCGGAATCGAGAGGTGCAGACCGTCGAGCGCGGTCACGTCGACCTCGCGAATCTCGCCGCTCCGGGTGCCCACGAAGAGGTGCGACCCGGGCGCGTCGTAGGCCAGCGCCACCGCGCCCGGGAGCGCCAGCTGGGCGACGAGGGCGCGCGTGGCCAGGTCGTAGGCGCGGACCTCGCTGCCGGTGGCGACCCAGAGGCGATCCCCTTCGATCTGTCGCTGGTCGAGCCCGTCGTCACGACGTGGCTCGATGACCGCCGCGACGACCGGCACGCCGAGCTGGCTCGTCGCGCCGACGCGATCCTCGCCGAAGGCCATGATCCCGACCGCCATGGCGTACTTGGCCATGTGCGGGTGGGTCCACTCGTAGATCTGGAGCGGCGGGATCCCGTAGCGCCAGTCCTGGAGGAACTCCGTCGCGGTACGCGGGTGGTACACCTCGTCGAAGTGCATCTGGTACGGCTCGTCGAGCCGCCACATGCGAACGGTGAGCAGGCTGATCGCGCGGACGGCCACGAACCCGAGGTCGAGCCTGTCGAGCCGTCCGCCTCGCTCGCCGTCCAGGCTCCGGCTGCGATCGCGACAGACGGGCGCGTCGCCGAGGCGTGCCTTGAACCGGGCCCCCGGACCCAAAGCCATCGCGTCTCTGTTTGACTCC